>MEKR01000187.1 GCA_001767035.1 Acidobacteria bacterium RIFCSPLOWO2_02_FULL_61_28 | reverse complement strand
AGTATTCCGACGGCGGTGGGAGAGTGAACCCCGCAAGATGCCAGGAGTTGCTGAAAAGGGCTATAACGGACAAGACCTCCCCGCCCCCAAAGTCCACATCCTGCCATGAAGGTCCCACGGAGGGGAGGTTTTCAGCCTACTGCTTCTGCCTTGCGTCCCCGCTGAGTATCTCGATGTATCCCATGAGATTAGAGGTATGTCCCGCCCACCAGATGCGGTTCGGCTGGTTGGGGTCAACCTCCATCCTTCTAACGTCTGACTCCGCGCTGATCATGGGATATTCGACGTAGGCTTGGGTCTGGGGATCGAATCGCGCAATCTTGTCCGCCCTCTGTTCACTGAACCAAATCAGCTTGCTCTTGGGGTCTCCCGATACGGCATAGACACCGGAATTTTCGGTCGGAGGAGAAAATACGGTCATCTGGGTGGTCTTATAGTCAATTTTCAGAAGCTTCCCTGCGGAATAGCAGCCCACCCAAAGGTTGCCGTCCGAATCCGACCCCATCTTTCGATTGCCACAACCTTGCAAGGGGATGTCGAACTCATCAATTGTACCCGTATCCGGGACCAGGCGTCCCATCTTGTTCACGGCAAACTCGTTGAACCAGACCTTCCCATCGCCTGCTATCGCCATTCCGTATGGCGACGCGCCCCTGCCACCCGTCGCAACCCCGGAAGGAACCTCATAGGTGACGAACTTGCCGGTTGCCGGGTTCAAACCCACTACCTGGTTAGCGAAGAGAATGGCCAGCCAGACGGTGCCGTCCGGGCGGACCACCATGGTATTGCCTCCGGGAGAGCCAATCCTCACCGCCGGGGCCGGGAAAACCTGGAACTTCCCGGTCTTCGTGTCGTAGCTCAACCATCGCCGATTGGGGCCCCCGTCCACCATCCAAAGCGAATTTCCGAGACCTTGAGCAATCGCGTTCAAGCGAAGCCCCCCCCAAGCCGCGGGCGGTGGAGAAACTTCGGTAAAAGCGAGCGTATTGACATCCAATTTACCCAGCAGTCCCCCTTTTCGTTCGCTCACCCAGCCGTTTCCGTCCTTGTCCACGGTGATTTCATGCGGTTCGCTGTCGTGGGTAGGGATTTCGTACTCCACCGCAAGATATTGAGTGGCCTCGCCGCTGAGCAAGGTTCTCGGCAAGCGGCTGTTGGGATCCGCCTTGGGGGTCTCGCCCAGGAAGTGGGTCGTCACGTAGTCCAACAGGACTTTCGCTTCCTCGTCAGTCAAGTCGGTGGCCGCCGTCACGGCGCGCGCGTAATCTCGCATTACTTCGATGCAGTCTTCCCACCCTTCCCGGGTGTAGCGGGCGCCGGAAACCCGCTGGGTGTCGTGGCATTGGGCGCATTTCGTCTCGGCGATTCGCTTGCCCTCTCCCTCCGGAAAAATCCTCGGCGTCCCCGGTTGGGGCTGTTGAGCGCGGGGTCCCGCGAGCGATAACATCGGCCCGCGCAGATTCCTCAGCCACACGTTCGCCGTGGATGATTTGCCCGCCCCCACATCCACCGGCGCGGACCACTCGCTTTGAAAATCACCCCCGATCCCCTGAACGCGATATTTGCCCGGAGGAAGGCCCCCGATTTGGTAGCTGCCTTGAGTCTGGCTGATGACCATAAAGGTGAGCCGTCGCTCCGCATTCTTTAGTTTCACAAAGGCTCCCGAGACCGCTTCGCCCGACGCACTCTTCACGATCCCTTGCACACTGCCGCCGTTGTTTACGGCCTGCGCAGAGTGTATTCCGACAATCGCCACCCCCATTGCGACTACCACAGCAATCTTCACCGTGAAATGCCTGAACATCATTTCTCCTCCTGGTTACCCCCATCTTTCGGGGTCGTGCTCCGAGTGCCCAGTCTCCCGGGATGGGCCTCGCGGTTTGCCTTTGCCGTCCCGCCGCCTCCCGTGCTCTACTTCCGGCCTCCCCTGCAGTGCTCTCCTTTGGATCTGGGTTCCTCTCACTGATCGGAGAACTCGAACACGTCGTGGGCATCGGTGTGGAGCGCGGGGCCCCCAGTGTTCGCAGCCGACAGGTGCCCTCCAATTAAGTGGAAGCGATTGCCGATTACTGTGCCGGCGACACCATGCCGGGGGGAGGGCATGGAGGGGAGAATGGACCATTGGTTGGAGGCGGGATCGTACGACTCCAGGGCCCGGTGGGCCGTAAGCAGATGCGCGTCATAGGTCTGGCCTCCCGCCACGTAGATCCGGCCCCGGTAAGTCCCGTGGGCTCCCCCACTCCTGGAGGTAGGCATCCTCGCCCGGGGCACACCCCAGCTATCCGTCGTCGGATCGTACTCCTCGACCACGTCGGTGTTGCTGGCGGCACTGGTGAAGCTCCCGCCGAGCTGGCCTCCGATGATGTAGACCTTGCCGCCCACAACACCGGCGAAGGCGTGGTTGCGCGCGGTGGGCATGGGGCTGCGGGTTTCCCACCGGTTCGTTGCCGGATCGTAGACCTCGTTCGTCTCCAGCGCGCGATGCGGGGTTGTGGCCGTGATCCGCGCCGTGGGGTCCTTCGCGCCGGGATGATGGCCGGCGCCGCCGATCACGTAAATCTTTCCCCCGACTTCCACCGCAACGGCTGCAAAGCGGATGGTCGGCATCGGCGCGAGCGCTTTCCAGGAATCGGCAGCCGGATCGTACTCCCACGAATTTTCGACTAGGATTTGGTTCGTGCCCCCGCCTTGTGCCCACGCCTCGCCGCCGAACACGTAAATCTTGCCGCGGTATTCGGCGACCGCGATGTGGCGCGAGGCGACCGCCATCGGCTTCTTCTTAGCCCACTGATTGGTGGCAGGACTGTACTCGTACACAAGGACACGGGGCGGCCCTGGCTCCCGGCCCTCGCCCACGGGGGCCCCGCCCAAGATATACAGTTTCCCGTTCGCGGTGACGGCGTAAATCTCCTCGGAGGGGTCCGGTATTGGCGCGAGCTTCAGCCAGCGCCCTTGCGCTTGCGCTGGCGAGGCCGCGGTAAACAGCAGGACGATCCACCCGGTGGCAACGACCGCGAGCATCCGTTGAATTGCCGACGACATCGTGTCTCTCCTCATAAGAGTGTCTCTCCTCCGTGAGCGGGATCTCAGACCGGCAGGACCGCTAACCGATCGGGAGAACCCTAGCTTCCCAGGGCGTCCAGACTTCCGTAGTA
The DNA here is from genome assembly GCA_001767035.1 of Acidobacteria bacterium RIFCSPLOWO2_02_FULL_61_28. Taxonomy (GTDB): domain Bacteria; phylum Acidobacteriota; class Terriglobia; order 2-12-FULL-54-10; family 2-12-FULL-54-10; genus 2-02-FULL-61-28. The sequence continues at coordinate 11,707 of MEKR01000187.1, read as the reverse complement.
GCGGGGTGGCGGGCGCCCTTTCCCGCCCTACTTATCCGTGATCTCGAAGGCGTCGTGGGAATCGTAATTGGACCCCTGGCCCGGGCCGATGCCGCCGCTTTGCAGACGCCCGCTAATCACGTGGAAGCGATTGCCTACCACCGCGCTGCCAACGCCTTGCCGTGCCAGCGGCACAGAAGGAAGCGTGATCCATTGGTTGGCGGCGGGATCGTACGCCTCCAGGTCCCGGAATACCCCAGCCATGGCCCTATTCTGAAACTCGCCGCCGACCAGGTAGATCCGTCCCCCGTAGGTCCCAAAGCCCACCCCGCTGCGTGCGGTAAGCATCCGCGCCCGCAGCGCACCCCAGCTACCGGTCGCCGGATCGTACTCCTCCACGACATCGGTGTTGCTGGCGTCTCCCCCAATGAAGGGCGAGGCGACCCGACCGCCGAGAACATAGATCTTGCCGTTCACAGCGCCGATCGCGGCATGGTTACGCGCGGTCGGCATCGGGCTGCGGGTCTGCCAGGTGTTGGTCGCCGGATCGTAGGCTTCGTTTGCGCCCAGCGAGCGATGGGGCTGTGACGGACTCAGGGCGGCCTCCTTCGCGCCGGGATGCAGGCCCGCTCCGCCGATCACGTAAATTTTCCCTCCGACCTCAGCCGCCACGGCCGCGCCTCGTTTCGTCGGCATGGGCGCGAGCGCTTTCCAGGAATCGGCCGCGGGGTCGTATTCCCACGCATGGTCGCTCGGGAACCAATTGGACTCACCGGCTTCCTTCTGTATCCCGCCGCCGAACAAATAAACCTTGCCGCGGTATTCGGCGGCCGCAATGTGGTGCGCGGGCAGCGGCATCGGCTTCCTTTTGGTCCACTGATTGGCACCGGGGTCGTACTCATAGACAAGCCCCGGGGGAGTTGTCTGGCCGCCCGATGGGAGTCCCCCGAAGACATAGATTTTCCCGTTCACGGTGGCGCCGGCGATTTCAAACGCCGGTTCCGGGAACGGGGCCAGCTTCACCCATTTTCCTTGCGCTGGTGCGTTCCCAGGAAACATCAGAACAATCAGCGCGGCCAATGCGGTCGCGTTGACCGCCAGGCGAGCTTCCGAGCATCGCTTCAGTTCCGCTCTCACTGGTCCCTCCCGGCCCCTGTGGGGCCCATCAAAATATCAGCTTCATCCCAAACTGAATCTGGCGGTTGCTGGTAGCCGTGCCCGTGATCCGGCCCCCATTCGCGTTGCGGGCCCCGGATGACTGGAATAGGGCACTCCCCGGCAGCCGGAAGTTGGCGTGGTTGAGCAAGTTGAACGCCTCGGCGCGAAACTCCAGGTTCATCCCCTCCCGCCAGGGCAAGGCCGTGTTCTTGACCAGACCAAAGTCCACGTTGAACACCCCCGGCCCGATCCCGGTGTTTCTGCCCAGATTGCCATAGGTGCCCGCTAGGGGAAGCGAGAAGGCGCAGGGATCAAAGTAAAGGTTTGGAGTTCCCAGCTCTTGCCCCGCACGGACCCCCGTGCAACCGGCGGTCGTTCCACTGCTGGGATTGTTGCTGAAGCCGGGGTTCAGGTCGGGACGATCGGCGGCCAGGACATGGCGGTTTCTGGAAACGTTGAAACCCGCTCCAATAACGAACGGTAACCCGGTGGTGGCCCGCCCGATGCTGTTGATTTCCCAGCCTCCCAGGAGCGCCCTGGCGACTCCCGAGCTCAGCAGATGATCCCACGGCATCCTGTATTTTCCGTTGGCGGTAAACACGTGGGTCTGATGGAAGAGGGAAAGCGAGTAGTCTCGCGGCAAATCGTCCAGGTCCATGGGACCGACTAGCTGGCCTGATGCTTCTCCACCCATTTGTTGATCCACGCTGGCGGTGGCCCTGGACCAAGTGTAGCTACCTTGAAGCTGCAAGCCCCGAGAGAGTCTCTTCTGAACTCCTAGCTGCAAGGCGTTGTAGTAACCCCAGCCCGGCGTACTCATCCACTGGATGTTGCCGAAATTGGGATTGATCAGAGGCAGCGCAGGCGCCGTGGCGGAGACGGCGGGGCAGGGCGGCCCTACCGGTACTGAACAGAAGTATTTCCTGCCGTCCGGCAAAATCTGGTGCCCCACGGCCCGGTTGGCTTCCGGCCCTTGCTCCAGATGGTACTGGTGCGAACCCACGTACCCCACTTGAACGGCGATACTAGAAGTCAACTGCCGCGCGATCTCCAGGTTGTAGTGGATCGAGGTGGGCGTTTGAACGGAAGCTTCCACATCTCGGGTAGTTCGCAGCCCAGGACTGAAGCCGCTCAGCAAAGCCCTGGGAAAACCCGGAGGTCTGCTGACCGAGTACGTCGTGGCAAAGCGGTAATTGAATGTGGAAGTATCATAAATCCTCCCCATGGCGGGAAGGTTATAGAACATCCCAAATCCCGCGCGAACCGAGGTCTTGCCGCTGCCGGTGGGGTCCCAGGCCAAGCCCACCCGGGGTCCAAAATTAGTCTTGCTGGTATTAAAGGGAGGCCCGATGATGCTCTCCCTCGCTGTCAGGGAGGGTAGCCGGGCCATTTTGCCGTTCACCTCGTTGGGCGCCGTGATAAATTCGTGGCGCAACCCCAGGTTGAGCGTCAGATTGGGGCGCAGCCGCCAGTCATCCTGCACAAACCACCCGAAAACGGTTTGGCGCCACCCGCGGGAGGGGCTGCTGGGCGGCGTAAGGTCAGGGAATTGCAATTGGTTTGGCTGGCCGAGCAGGAAGTCCGCGAGGGACCCGAACGCATAGGTCCCCCCTCTCCCCGGGCCTCCTCCGAACATGGTCCAACGGTAATTGGCCTGGAGGCGCTGCACGTCCGCGCCAAATTTCAGGGAATGCGCTCCGCGCACGTAGCTGAACGTGTCGGTTGCCTGAAAAACATTCTGGATCTGGTCTCTGCCGGCGCCGACCCCGAACGCCGTGAAGGCCGCCGTGGCGGATCCGGTGGAGATAGACGTGCCCGTAAAGTTAATGGTTCCCATTACTCCTGACCCGGGAAGAAAGTCCAGGGCGTTGTTTTGGAAATTCACAGGACCGGGTTGGGTGCGGGGATACGTGCGATTGAACGCAAAGCGAAACTCATTGAGCGCGGTGGGGGAAAAGATGTGCGTCTCACTCAAAACATTAAACGCGTACAGGATCGTGGAACGACTGACAAAGGGATCAATGACAGCATCGGCTACCAACTCGGAAGGGTCATAGACCCAACGGTAGTACAAGCTGTCCTTCTCCGACAGATTGAAATCCACCCGGGCCATGGAATAATCCTCCGTGGTGGCTGTCTTGAGATCTCGGAAGTACCTGGCCGCGCCGCCGCCTAAATTCGGCCCGTTCGGCGTCGGAAAAAGGTTCAGATAAGGCACCACCACCGGATTGATCCCATTGCTTGGACCCGGTCCCACCGGTCTCGGTACCCCGGTAACCGGATCCGCCAAAAGTCCCTGTCGCGCATTCAGGTCCGGGACTGTGCCCACGCCCGCAAGCTGTTGCCTTTGCCGGATTGCTTCGTAGTTCAAAAAGAAAAATACTTTGTCCCGGACTACCCGTCCGCCCAGAGACGCCCCAAACTGGTTCCGGCGAAACGGCGGGAGCGGGGAAGGATTGGGAGCGCGCGCCAGATTGAAGAAGTCCCGGGCATCGAAGATGTTATTCCGCACAAATTCGTAGGCGCTGCCGTGAAACTCGTTGGTGCCGGAGCGGGTGATCGAGCTAAAGACCCCCCCGGAGTTGCGTCCATACTCCGCGCTATAGCTGTGGGTCAGAATGCGGAACTCGCGTACCGCCTCCACCCCCAGACTCACCTGGGCCACGCCGCCGGGTCCGCTCATGTTGTAATCGTTGGTGACGGTCCCATCCAGCAGATAGAGAACCTGCGTGGGACGCGATCCATTGATCACCAAGCGGATCCCCGTGCCAAAAAATGCGCCCGGATTCACGTTGGTTTGCTGCACGACCCCCGGAGTGAGCATGGCTAATTGATCGATACTCCTCCCATTGAGCGGCAGGTCCCTCATTTGTGTTGGGGTGACCAGATTGGAAATGGCGGCATTGGTAGTCTCGATGGCAGCAGCCTCCGCCGTCACCTCCACGCGCTCCGCCACCGCCCCCACGTTCAACTCCACGTTCACGGCTACCTCGCTGGCCACCGAGAGCGTAATGCCCCTCCGAACCTGCGTCTGGAAGCCAGTTTGTTGCACCGTGACCGTATAGGAGCCTGGAGGAAGGTTCCGGACTTCATAGCGGCCCGCCGCACCGGACTGCGCGTTCCGCGAGAGGCCTGTCTCGACGTTCTGAACCTGGACGGTTGCCCCTGGAATCACCGCTCCCGTGTTATCCGTGACGCGCCCAACAAGGGCCCCGGTAACCACTTGAGCCGACAGCGGAGCCGCGCTCAGCACGACTGCCAGCACCAACCACCCCATTCGATTTTCTGGAGACATTTTGTTTTCTGACCTCCTTATTCGATGACCTCCAGAAAACCTACCTTAGCCTGTGCCGCCCGTAGGGAGCCGCACCCGCTTCGGGAAGCTCTGGTCTCGCAACTAACTTTCCTCAGTCAGTGATGGCCTCAGCACTCGTGTTCCCATGACTCTTGCTTGTTGGGTCAACACGATGCTCATCTTGTCGGTCCGTGCTTGAACTCGATAACAATTGGAATTCCAGAAATTGGGCTTAGCTATCGCTGAGAGTTGTACACCCACCCTCCCCCGGCTGTCAAGCAAAAAGAAACGAGTTTGCTTTCACGCAGAGGGTTTCCCCCTTCCGCTGATCAGATGGACGCCGGGGACCAGCACGAAAAATGCTGGCCTGCGCTCAAATGCTCGGAATGGGCAAGCCGGAGCCCTACATCTGGCCTGCTTGCCGCTGGCATCCTCCTGACCCAATGCGGCCAGCCCGGAGTTGGGACAACGCTTGGCGAAGTCTCAGAAAGGCAGCCAATCTGCCCGGCTTGCGTTTCCATGATTGGCGTCATACAGTGATTACTGAGCTGGGGGAGATGGGTGTTCCCGATCACGTCATGAGTCCATCACCGGCCACCTGTCACGTCGGATGCTGGAGCACTACAGTCATGTCCTGCTAGACGCAAAGCGCAAGGTCCTGGAAGAGTTGGACGCTTGGCGGCAACGGGCGGCCCAGGCTTATATAACGGATCTGGGCGAACTCCGGGAAGGGCCTAGGCAGTGAGGTTTTGAGGTGGTTAGGTCACAAGGCACGACACCAGGTGCGACGAGCGGTCCCGCGTCTTATGCTAACCTAACTGATACCACAGCATCGGAGAGGTGTCCGAGTGGCTTAAGGAGCACGCTTGGAAAGCGTGTGTAGGGGAAACTCTACCGTGGGTTCGAATCCCACCCTCTCCGCCAGATTTATAACTTATGTAGTTGCAATAACTTGCAGACATCAAAATTGTTTGGTGTCTGTCCGGATTCTCAGCCAAATCGATTCTCCCGCCTTTGACCGCATGGATCCCATCTGGCGGTGCCAGGATCCGATTGACCGATTTGGCTCGCTGAGCGGATAAGCAATCAAACGGCGTGACTGGGGATTGATTGCTTGGTCGTCAATCTCGGAATTGACGACTCGGGAGCTGAACGGTTTACTCCACCCTTCGGCGTAACAGAAGATCGATCGCTGGAATACGGGTTACTGATCGGGACTCGGAGCGCCTGCCTTACAAGCGCACTGCCCGCATCCAAACGCTCCTCTTGCCACGTCCTGTTTTCATTATTTCCTATAACTTGGGGAATCTGCTCTTCGCTCAAAGCTAATGCCAATCGGCAGAATTCAACAGGTTTTGGTACAGTTTTGCTACAGCTCGACGGAGCAACTGCTCGGTGCATCTGCTCAAGGCCGGACGGTATCACCCCCGCTTTTACCACGGTGTTCTCGTTCAGAAGTGTCGCTAATCTCCTTGGACGAGTATATATCTTGACATTTGATCCAACATTACTTCAAAATGCACTCAGGTCTGTTGACGGGAACACGAGGGAAATACAATAGGGGGGAATACTAATGTTAAGACCGATCATGGCATTCATTGGTATTGCGATGGCCAGTATCAACTGCCTTCAGGCAGCAAAGCAGGAACCGTCGAGCCCCATCCCGTCCCCCGCATCATCACAGCGCGTGCTTCTGAATCGCTACTGCGTTACGTGCCACAATGAAAAACTGAAGACAGCCGGCTTAATGCTGGACAAAATGGACGTTGAGAAGGTCAGCGAAAGCGCGGAAAAGTGGGAAAAGGTAATCCGCAAACTGCGGGCCAGTGCGATGCCGCCTGTGGGCATGCCGCGGCCAGAGAAGGCTGCGTACGACGTCTTTGCCACCTACCTGGAGACGGCGCTCGACAGCGCGGCTGCAGCCAAGCCCAATCCGGGCAGGAAAGGCATCCACCGCCTCAACCGTGCCGAATACGCCAATGCGATCCGTGAGTTGCTGGCTCTTGATTTCAACGGCGAAGCGCTTCTTCCCGCCGACGATTCGGGCTACGGTTTTGACAACATTGGCGACGTTCTCTCGGTATCGCCGATGCTGCTGGACAGATATATGTCAGCGGCGCGACAGATCAGCCGGCTGGCCATCGGAGATCCCACAATCCGCATGCCCGTCTCCACGTATGACATTTCCCAGTCTCGCCTGCAAAACGACCAGGCGAGCGAAGATCTTCCATTCTGGTCGCGCGGCGGAATCGCGGTTCGCCATCACTTCCCGCTCGACGCGGAGTACCTTCTCACAATCCGCCTGCAAAGAAGCGGCCTGAACTCGCCGCGCCAGCTCGATGTCCGGTTGGATGGCGCGAGACTCAAGCTATTCACGATTGGCGGCACGCCGGGAGCGGTTGGCTCGCAGGAGGAGCCTAAACCAGGAAGCGGAGAAACGGGCTTAGAAGTCCGCTTCCCGGCAAAAGCCGGTACGCACTTGGTAGGGGTCGCTTTCCTGAACGAAAGCTCGCTGCGGGATGGAATGCTGAAGCCGCCCCTGGCGGGATTACTGCGGGAGAATCGGAACCCAACGATGGGTGACCCGACCGTGGAGAGTGTCTCTATTGCCGGGCCGCACAATCCAACAGGACCGGGGGACACCTCCAGCCGCCGCAAGATTTTTGTGTGCCATCCGAAGGACGGGGCACGCGGCAATGAGGAAGAAGTCTGCGCGAAGCAGATCATCTTGGGGCTGGCGCGTCGCGCTTATCGCCGGCCTGTAAGCGATGAAGACGTTCAGATTCCGCTTGGTTTTTACAAGGATGCTCGCAGCGACAGGGGCTTCGAAGCAGCCATCGGGATGGCGCTTCAAGGATTGCTGGTAAGCCCGGAGTTCCTGTTCCGAATCGAGCGCGATCCGCCCACGGTGGCGGCGGCGGCCGTACGTCGCATCAGTGACCTCGAACTAGCTTCCCGTTTATCGTTTTTTCTCTGGAGCAGCCCACCGGATGACCAGCTTCTCGGCCTCGCCGAACGCGGCAGGTTGAAGGACCGCGAGAGACTGCAACAACAGGTGCGGCGTATGCTCGCCGATCCCCGCTCGAAGGCTCTGGTGGACAATTTCGCGGGACAGTGGCTCGGTCTGCGAGATATGCGCTCCGCAACGCCGGATTCGGAGACGTTTCCCGAGTTCGACGAGAGCCTGCGGGAGGCATTCGGGAAGGAGATGGACCTTTTCTTGGGAAGCATGCTGCGCGAGGATCGCAGCGTACTCGACTTATTGAAGGCCGACTTCACGTTCGTAGACGAGCGTCTGGCCCGGCACTACGGGATTCCGAATATTTATGGCAGCCGGTTTCGGCGCGTGACCTTGACCGATGAGGCGCGGGTGGGTTTGCTGGGCAAGGGCGCGATCCTGACAGTGACCTCGCAACCCAACCGGACCTCCCCGGTTGTGCGTGGCAAGTGGGTGCTGGAAAACATCCTGGGCAGCAACCCCCCGCCTCCGCCGCCAAACGTTCCACCCTTACAGGAGAATAAAGACACCCAGCGCCTCACCATGCGCCAGCGGATGGAGCAGCACCGCGCCAATCCCGCCTGCGCCAGTTGCCACGCGGTGATGGACCCGCTGGGCTTCGCGATGGAAAACTTTGACGCCATCGGTCAGTGGCGAACCACCGAGACCCAGGCCAAAACTCCGGTTGACGCGTCCGGTGCGCTGCCGGACGGCACGAAATTTAAGGGAGCCGCAGAGCTCCAGAAGATTTTGCTGAGTCGTCCCGAACGATTTGTCAACACCGTTACCGAAAAGCTGCTCACCTACGCCCTGGGGCGAGGAGTGGAGTACTACGATCAGCCGGTTGTCCGTGCGATCGTGCGGGAAGCTGCTCGCAACGACTATCGCTGGTCGGCGCTGATTCTCGGCATCACCAATAGCGCGCCATTTCAGATGCGGGTGTCACGAGAGCAAACGGCTGCCGCTGGTCTTCGCTGACTCTGCGGAACCGGAACGAACAGAGGTCAAACTTTCCGTGTTGGAGGAGGTATAGCGAGCCATGATGATTTTCAAGAAGGTTATCCCGCGCCGGACGCTTCTCAAGGGAATGGGCGCTTCACTAGCGCTGCCTTTGCTGGACGCAATGGTCCCCGCGTTAGCAACAGCGGCGGGCAAAGCGCCGGTTCGCCTGGCAACTGTTTACGTTGCCAACGGAATGTGGCCGATGGACAAGTGGACGCCGAAGGCGGAGGGCGCCGAGTTTGAGTTGACTCCCACCCTGGAACCGCTGGCCCCGTTTCGAAATCAACTCCGCGTATTGACCGGGCTTGCCCACAAAGAAGGGATGCCATCGCCGACCGATCCCGGCGCACCCCATACGCACGCCTTCGCCACCTTCCTGACGGGCGTTCGTCCCAAGGAAACGTCCGGCAAGGACTACCAGTTGGGCATTTCGATGGACCAGGTCGCCGCCGAGACACTTGGCAAAGAGACCCAACTGGCCTCGCTGGAGGTGTCCCTATTCAATCGCGACATGATCGGCAGTTGCGAAGGCGGCTGGACCTGTGCCTACCTCAGTACGCTCTCCTGGCGCAGTCCCACCACGCCGCTGCCCATGGAGCGCAACCCGCGCGCGTTATTCGAACGTTTGTTCGGCGACAGTGACAGCACGGACCGCGCCTCGCGGCTGGCCCGAATCCGTGAGCAGCGAAGCATTCTCGACGGCGTGACTAAGCTTGCATCCCGGTTCCTGGGGGAGATCGGCCCGAGCGACCGCGCCAAGCTCACCGAGTTCCTCGATGCCATTCGCGATATCGAGCGGCGTATTCAGATCGCAGAGCGACAGTCGGATCAGGAGGTGCCGGCTCTCGAGCGGCCCGTGGGTGCCCCGGCCTCTTTTGAGGCGTATGCCAAGTTAATGATGGATTTGCAGGTGCTGGCTTACCAGACCGACCTGACCCGCATCATCACCTTCGCGATGGAAAACGAAGGTGGCGGCCGGGCTTACCCCGAAATCGGCATTCCCGATCAGCACCACACGCTTTCGCATCACCAGAACGGTTCCGTTGCGATCGAAAAGCTGTTCCGGATCCATGTGCACCACATGAAGCTCTTCGCGTACTTCCTAGGGAAGCTGCGATCTGTGCCCGACGGCGACGGAAGCCTGCTGGACCATACGATTCTGCTCTACGGCAGCGGCCTAAGTGACGGCAATGCGCACGTGCACGAGAACCTGCCCATCTTGCTGGTGGGTGGCGCAGGGGGCGGCCGTCACATCCGCTTTCCCGACGGGACACCGATGACGAACCTGCACCTAACCATACTCGACAAGTTGGGGGTTCCCTTGGAGAAGCTGGGAGACAGCACAGGAAAGCTCGATCTGCTTTCTGTGTAGATGCTCGGAGCAGACTCGCGCCAGAGGCGGCGTTTTTTCGGAAGGGAGAGAGGAAGATGAACATCACGGCGAAAAGTTTGGGTATCTGTTGGATGCTGTCTTTGCTGGTCGCCAGCGCCGGCATGGCCGCCGATCTTCGGCTGGTGGAGGCGACGAAGAGAGGGGACAAGGAGGCGGTTCGCTCCCTGCTCAAGCAGCGTGTTGATGTGAATACTCCCCAGCCGGACGGGGCAACGGCGCTGACCTGGGCGGCTTACCGGGATGACCTGGAAACGGCCGACCTTCTGATTGCCGCCGGCGCCAACGTGAACGCGGCCAATGACTATGCCGCCACTCCTCTCTTGCTGGCCTGCTCCAATGGGAGCGCTGCCATGGTCAACAGGCTGTCAAAGGCCGGGGCGAACCCCAACGCCGCCGTATGGACCGGAGAGACGGCGCTCATGAAGTGCGCGCGCACGGGCAACGTGGAGGCGGTCAGGGTGCTGCTGGCCCGCGGAGCGGACGTGAACGCCGCGGAGAGCCGGCAAGGGAATACGGCTTTGATGTGGGCAGTGGCGGAGAAACACCCGGATGTTGTGCGGGAGCTGATCGGGCACAGAGCAGAGGTGAAGGCCCGTACGAAGAATGGTTTCACGCCGTTGATGTTTGCCGCCCAGCAGGGCGATTTCGACTGTGTACGGATGCTCCTGGAAGCGGGAGCCGACGTAAATGAGGCCACACCGGATGGCGACAATGCCTTGCTGGTGGCCAGCGCCAGCGGGCACGAGGCCCTCTCCCTATTTCTGCTGGAACACGGCGCGAACCCGAACGCGGCGGAGCGCAACGGCATCACCGCCATGCACTACGCGATCATGAATGGACTGGGACAAGCCGTAGACGGTATCTCTATGGCCCGCAGCCACACACCCTACCTGTTCCGGCCCAACATGGTGGAATTGGTGAAGGCGCTCCTGGCGCATGGAGCGAATCCGAACGCCCGGCTGGTGGCGGACACAGTGGAAATGGACCCCGGCTCAGGCTACGGCAAAATTCTCAGAGTTAACCATCGGAACGTCGGCGGAGGGAGAGTCAGCCCGGTCGGAGCAACGCCATTTCTGCTGGCAGCCCTCAGCTTCGATCCCGGCCTCATGCGCATTCTGGTGGCCGGCGGCGCCAATCCGCTGCTGGCGACGAAGGAGAATGTCACGCCGCTGATGGCGGCGGTGGGATTGGGCCGGGAAAGAGCAGTCTACTCCTCCTACACGGAGGAGGAGGAGACCAAAGTCCTGGAAGCCGTCAAACTGACGGTGGAACTGGGCGCCGACGTGAATGCCGTCGAAACCACCACAGGACTGACCGCGCTGCTCTCCGCGGCATTCTACGGCGGCGCGGAGCGGATCATTCAATTCCTAGTGGAGAAGGGCGCCAAATTGGACGCGAAGACCAAGGCCGGACAGACGGCGTTGGAGATCGCATCGAATGTCCCACCGAAGGGCTCTGTGGAACGCAACCTGGTTCCTCTCGCATACTGGAAAGGTTCGGTGGATCTGCTCCGCAAATTGGGCGCCACCCAGTGAGCGATTCGGTGGCGCAAACCTCGGACGCAACAGAGTGACAACCGGGAGCGAACAAGCGATCAGCCGATGGCCATGCAGACTCAGCCGAGGTCATGCGGGACGAGCGATCTCACGCAAATCGGTCTCTGAAGCATTGGTTGCGTCCACAGTAGGAAATCGGGCTAATTTCGCGCAGAACCAACATCGCAACCAATTCGGCTCACAACTGGCGTTGTGAGTCGGTTGCCCCCAATCTGCCGTGTCGGGACAGGAAACTGTCTCCCGTTGCAGTTCCTGTTTCAAGATGTGATTTCCGCTTTCCGGCACTCAGAAGGTCAACTTCAATCCTAGCTGTATTTCCCGGTTGT
>MEKR01000186.1 GCA_001767035.1 Acidobacteria bacterium RIFCSPLOWO2_02_FULL_61_28 | reverse complement strand
TTGCCGCTTCGATTACGGTCGAGGAACTCAAGCGCATTTGGCAACCGGAAAGCAAGGTCCGCCGGTGGAGCGACGTGCGGCGCGGCTGGCCGGACCGCGAGATTCATCTGTACGGGCCTGGCACCGATTCCGGGACCTTCGATTATTTCACCCAGGCGATTGTCGGCAAGGAGAAGTCGAGCCGGCCTGATTTCAGCGCCAGCGAAGACGACAACGTGCTGGTCCAGGGAATCTCCGGCGACCGGGACGCCCTGGGCTATTTCGGCTTTGCCTACTACGCCGAGAACAAGGAGCTCTTGAAGCTGGTCGCGGTGGACGGCGGCCAGGGGCCGGTCCTTCCCTCGACGGAAACGATTCTGACCGGAACCTACCAGCCTCTTTCGCGCCCCGTCTTCATTTATGTAAACTCGAAAGCGGCAATGCGCCCGGAAGTGCAGGCCTTTGTCCGGTTCTACCTGACGCAGGCCAAGAACCTCACCCAGGAGGTCGGGTACGTTCCGTTGCCGGACCGGGTTTATGAACTCGCCCTGCAACGGTTCGAGCAAGGCCGGACGGGTTCGATGTTCGCCACGAAGGGTTCACAGGTAGGCATGAAGCTCGAAGACCGGCTTGCGCCAGAAGCGGAAGGGGCGATGGACCGAGCGGGCAATTGAGGTCTTCTTGTTCCTCTGCGCGCTGCTTTCCGTGGTTACGACCGCGGAAATCATTTGGGTCCTGGCGCGGGAGACCTGGAGCTTCTTCCGCCAGGTTCCCGTATTCTCATTCCTGTTCGGGACTCGCTGGACGCCGTTGTTCCAGCCTCCCTCCTTTGGCGTTCTGCCGCTCGTTTGTGGCACGGCTTTGGTGGTGGTCGGCGCAGCCCTGGTGGCGATCCCGCTGGGTCTTGGCAGCGGCATATTCTTGAGCGAATACGCTTCGGACCGGCTGCGCGGCATCCTGAAACCGGTACTCGAAGTCCTGGCCGGAATCCCTACCGTGGTCTATGGTTATTTCGCGCTTACGTTTGTGACGCCGCTGCTCGTCCGCCTGTTTCCGGCAACCCAGGTGTTTAATGCCGCGAGCGGAGCCGTCGTTGTCGGCGTCATGATCTTGCCGATGATCGCCTCGCTCTGCGATGATGCCTTGCGGGCCGTGCCGCAGTCGTTGCGCCACGCGGGCTATGCGCTGGGAGCAACCCGCTTCGAGGTGGCGACCCACGTGGTTCTGCCCGGCGCTCTCTCCGGCGTGCTGGCTTCCTTTGTTCTGGCCCTTTCGCGCGCGATCGGGGAAACCATGGCGGTGACGCTCGCCGCCGGCGCTACGCCGAAGCTCACGCTGAATCCTTTGGAGAGCATCCAGACGATGACGGCCTACATCGTGCAAGTGAGCCTGGGGGACACTCCCGCCGGCGGCATCCCGTACTTGACCATTTATGCTGTGGGGATGCTGCTCTTCGTAATTACGATGGGACTGAACTTGCTCGCCAACCGCATCCTGCGTCGTTTCCACGAGGTCTACGAATGACCAGCCCGGTCGGCCCTTCGTCTGGAAATCTTCCGGCTCGCCGGCGGATGGGAGCCGTCCTGCATGTTATTTTTCTTGCGGCGACGCTGGCCGGGGTGGTCCTGCTTGCCATCTTGCTCGCCGACGTGCTGGAGCACGGGATTCCCTGGCTTCGTTGGAGCTTCCTTACGAGTTTCCCATCCCGGTTTCCGCAACAGGCCGGGATCAAAGCCGCGCTGTGGGGCACGATTTGGCTGATCGGGCTGACCGCCTTGTTCTCGATCCCGGTCGGCCTCGGAGCAGCGATTTATCTCGAAGAATACGCCCGGCGAAACTGGTTCAATACGCTGATTGAAATCAACATCGCCAACCTGGCCGGCACGCCTTCGATTGTCTATGGCATGCTGGGCCTCTCCCTTTTTGTGCGCTGGATGGCTCTGGGCCGGAGCGTCCTTGCCGGAGCACTGACCATGAGCCTGCTGATTCTTCCCGTCACGATCATCGCCTCGCGGGAATCGTTGCGGGCTGTTCCGGACTCGCTGCGTCAGGCGGCGTTTGCGCTGGGCGCCACGCGCTGGCAGACCATCCGCGCGCATGTCCTGCCGGCGGCTCTCCCGGGGATTCTGACCGGCCTTATTCTGGCGCTTTCGCGGGCCATCGGCGAGACCGCCCCGCTGATCATGATCGGCGCGCTCACCTATGTCGCCTTTACTCCCTCCGGCCCGATGGACGCCTTTACGGCGCTTCCCATTCAGATTTTCAATTGGGCTTCCCGGCCGCAGCGGGAATTCTACGGACTGGCGGCGGCGGGAATCTTGGTGCTGCTGGGAGTGCTGCTGACGATGAACGCGGCCGCGATCTGGATTCGCTATCGCTCGCAGAGGAATGTGCGATGGTAGAAAACCTATGGTAGAAAACCTCCAAAGCGGCGCGGTGCCAGTGGGAGATGCGATCCTTTCCTGCCGCAATCTGACCGTGCGATACGGGGCCGTCGCCGCCGTGCAGGAGGTGACCCTGGATATCCCCGAACACCAGATCACCGCCATTATCGGCCCCTCGGGCTGCGGCAAGAGCACGCTGTTGCGCGCCTTCAACCGCATGAATGATTTTTATCTCAACGTGACGACGGAAGGACAGGCCCTCTACCGGGGAGAGGACCTGTATGCCGCCGACGTGGACCCCGTCGAAGTGCGTCGTCGGATCGGCATGGTCTTTCAGAAGCCCAATCCGTTTCCGAAGTCCATCTTTCAGAATGTCGCCTGGGCGCCGGCCATCAGCGGCTACCGAGGCGATTTGAAGGCACTGGTCGAGACGTCGCTGCGGAAGGCGGCCTTGTGGGACGAAGTCAAAGATAAGCTCGGCCAGAGCGGGCTGGCTCTTTCCGGCGGGCAGCAGCAGCGGCTCTGCATCGCCCGCGCCATCGCCTTGGAGCCGGAAGTGATCCTGATGGACGAACCCTGTTCGGCGCTCGATCCGGCTTCGACGGCCCGCATCGAGGATTTGTTCTTGGAGCTCAAAGAACGCTACACGATTGTGATCGTCACGCACAACATGCAGCAGGCCGCGCGGGTCTCCGATGGCACAGCATTTCTCTCCCGCGGCCACCTGATCGAGTTCGGCGTTACGAAAACAATCTTTACACGGCCGGCCAGACGGGAAACCGAAGACTACGTGACGGGGAAATTCGGGTAAGGGGGCGTATGTCGAGACACCTGGAGATCGAAATCCAAAAGCTCAAGAAGCGCATCCTGGCCGTGGGCGAGGTCGTGGTGGACGCCATCCAGAAGGCGCTGCAAGCGTTGCAAGAGCGGCGGGCCGAGCTGGCCCGGGAGGTCATCGAAGGAGACCGGCGGATTGACCGCGCGGAAGTGGAAGTCGAAGAGGAATGCCTCAAGCTGCTGGCGCTCTATCAGCCGGTCGCGGAAGACCTCCGCTTCATCGCCGCGGTCATGAAGATCAACGGCGACATGGAACGCATGGGCGATGAGGCTGTGAATATCGCCGAGCACGCGCTTTTTCTCGCCAGCCACGATCCGATCGCCGTGCCGAAGCGGCTCCAGGACTTATCGGAAGTTTCCATGCGCATGGTCGGCGAGAGTCTCACCGCCTTTGTCCACGGAGACGGCGAGGCCGCCCGCCGGATTTGCGCGGAGGACGACGAGGCCGACGAGTACAACCGGCAGGTGATCAACGCCGTATGGAAAATGATGCGGGACGATCCCAAAACAGTCGAGCGGGCGACGCACTTGTTCTCGGTCTCCCGCCACCTGGAGCGGATCGCCGACCACGCCACCAATATCGCGGAAGACGTTGTCTACATGGCCGAAGGAAAAATCATCCGGCACCGCGCCGAGCTTCCGCCGACGAAGTCTGGGGCATCCTAGCCGTTCATTTGCGCATGGACGCTTGGCTACGCCATGCTTCCGCGATTCCACTCCCCGCTTACAACCTGCCTCTTCCCGCTGCCAATGCCTGCGACGTGCGAGGGTCCGAATATAGGGTGCCGTTCATCATTTCCTTCGATGCAATGATAGCCGTGAGAATTATGCATATTTACGGAAGCATACCCGGCCCCCTATGCTAACCAACGAGCCTGCTGGGAAGGCCGGAAAGAGAAGGGAGCTTCAGAATGAAATTTGCGAGTGCAGTTGCAGCGATCCTGTTATGGTCGAGCATTTGTTGGGGACAATCCCAAGCACAGGCTCCGGCCAGCGAGAAGCAGCAATCCACTTACGATAAGGTCTGGAAGTTCGCCGAGTGGTACAACAACAAGGATAACCCCGTGGTCCAGAGTGTGCTGGGCAGTGGACGGTTCCAGTTCGAGTACGCAGCGTTGGATGCCGAGCAGGGTTCGCACCACGAATGGAACATCCGCCGCCTGCGGCTGGGCGCGAGATCGAAACTATTCCGCACGTTCACACTACACGCCGAAGCGGAGTTTAATCCGCAGGAAGCTGATCCGGTTTACTCACGCCTCACAGACGTGTACTTGCAGTGGAGCAGAGATGGGCGGTTCGCGCTGACGGTGGGCAAGCACAGCGCCCCGTTCACGATGGACGGCGCCACTTCGTCCAAGGAGCTGCTCGCCATTGACCGAAGCAACTTGACGAACAACATCTGGTTTCCGCAGGAATATATTCCCGGCGTGAGCGTTTCCGGCAAGATCGCGCCCTGGGTCTATCGCGCGGGCGTGTACTCGGCAGGAAGAGCGAACCGCGAATTCGGCGAGTTTAACGGAAGCGTCTTTGCCCTTGCTGTCGTCGGCTATGATTTCGGGAAATCCCTCGGAGTAAAGGAAGCGCTTCTGGCGGGCAACTACGTGTATCAGAATCCGGACCCCAGAAACACTTTCACGCGGCAGCTTCAGCACATCGCCTCCGTAAATTTTAAGTTCGAGGCGGCTAGGTGGGGCGCGCGATTGGACGTGTCGGCGGGGTCGGGTTACCTGAGTCAGAGCGATGTGTGGGGTGTGATGACCATGCCCTTCGTCAACGTCACCGAAAAACTCCAGTTCGTCGGCCGCCACACTTTTATCAAGAGTGATCTCCCCAACGGTGTCCGGCCCGCAACATATGAAAACCTCGTGGTCTCCGGCCGGGGCGACCGGTACAACGAGCTGTATTTCGGGGCCAACTACTACTTCTATGGCCACAAGCTCAAGCTGCAGAGCGGCGTGCAGTTTGCGGACATGAACGATCGCGCCAACGACGGCGGGACTTACTCCGGCGTCGCCTGGACCACCGGCCTCCGCGTGAGTTGGTGAGGCTGCTGCGCCGCAACGGGCGGGGTCGAAGAAATTTCTTGACACCCAAAACGGAGAGAAACACAGTGAAAAGTTGGGCGGAGGTATGAGGTTATACCTCTGTGCTGCCTACCCGATTCTAAAGAATCGGGCCGGGAGCCACCGCTCAACTTTCAGCAACGGCTGGGACACCCTCATCTGCATAATTCATTCAGCACAGCGGTTCCATCTCATTCGTTCAGTGATAAGTTGCGCCGACTGCGGTCGCTGCAACCAAAGACACGTTTCGATTACCTGTTCCCCAGTCGCTTCAACCCATGTAGTCCAACCGAAGGCAAAAATCCTTATATCCCCGTTCAAGATCGCATCTACTTGCTTACTGGTTAACGGCGGTATATAGCGCGTGCCCACCACTCCGCGCCCAGGACCATACTGCCCCCTTACCGTCTTATTGGCCCGCAACGCCATTTCTTCCCCGAACTTAAATCTCATGAACCGATCAGTCCCAGCGGAGTAAATTCCCTCTGAAACCATTAGGCCAGAAAAGGAAAACGCACTACGCACATCGGCATTACCTCTATTCGTGTGTCCCAACTCCATCGCAATTACGCGATCAGTGGCAATGGTAGAGAACCCGGGCAATAGCTTTGGTGGCATGTTAAATTCCATAAATCCCCTGCTTCCTATCGCCCCTAAGAGGGTCTCAATTCTTTTTTGCGAGTCAAGGCTCCGTTTGACGGCGATAGCCATTAGTGCCGCACCGAAGATGACTAGCACGGAAAACAAAAATTTATGCTTCCAGTGTGTCAATTTAAGACCTAACAGTGCCAGCCCGCACTGAATGAGAAATCCTCCGACAGCGATAAATATGTCAACTGCCATGCAGCAAAGCTACACCAATTTTCCCCTTGCTACAACCGGATGACCCCGCCAGATTGTGCTTGACTTCGGGCGGGAGAAAACGATAAGGTAGGAATTTCTCTGATGGTATGACGTTATACCTCGGGACTGGACGAGCACACCGGCTTGCATTCCCCGGCGAGAGCACATAGAATTCGGAAGGCCTTAGCTTCCGTCCTGATTGAAACCGCAGGAGGTATCGAAATCCCATGGCTACGAAAGCCGCCATCCCCGCTAAGATTGACATCCGCAGTCTGCGCAGCGCGCTGGAATCCCTGCGCGGAACCGACGAACTGCTGGTTTCCGACCGCGAAATCAATCCGCAACTGGAATTGGCCGCCCTCTCCAAGCACTTTGACGGGGGCGCCGCGATGCTGTTTGACACTGTCAAAGGCTACCCCAACGCCCGCCTGCTGACGAACCTGTTCGCCAGCGAGGAGCGCGTTTCCCGCATGTTCGGCGTGGACGACCCGCGGCAGTTCAAATTTCGGGCCGTGGACGCGATCCACCGTCCGCTTCCGCCGGTGACGGTGGATTCCAAAGACGCGCCTTGCCAAGAAGTCGTCATCACGAACAACATCAACGTCTGGGACATCGTCCCGATGATCCAGCATACCGAGAAAGACCCCGGCCGCACGCTCGGGGCGGGGAACACGCTGGTCACCGGAAAGTACTTCTGGGGCGGCACGCACATCAGCTACAACCGGATGAACTTCCGAGGGCCGGACTTTTCGAGCTTCCAGATTTCTCCCGGCTCGCACACCGACATGATCGCCACGGAGTGGTACCGCAAAGGTCCCATTCCGATGACCATCAACATCGGCGTGCCGCCGGCCTGCACGCTGCTGGCGGGCGGCGGGTTCGTGTACATGATCCTGCCCAAGGGGTGCGACGAGATCGGCGTGGCCGGAGCCATGCAGGGCTATCCGGTCGAGCTGGTCAAAGCCAAGACCGTGGATGCCCTGGCGATCGCGCAGGCCGAGTATGTGATTGAAGGGTATCTCGACACCACGCAGAAAGTCTGGGAGAGCGAGGAGGCAGAGAAAGCGCAGCGGCAGGGGGTTTATCCGTTCCATCCCGAATGGGCAGGCTACATGGGCAAGGCGTACCGCACGTACAAGTTCCAGGTGACCGGCGTTACCCACCGCAAACAGAAGCCCATCTACTACGGGTTGATCGTGCACAGCTTTGACGACCACTTCGTGGACACGCTGATGCGCGAAGCGATGTTCTACGAACTGGCCGACCGCATCTGCCCGGGGCTTTGCGTGGACACGCACATCCCGATGCCGATGACGGATTGGGGCGGGTGCATCTTCCAGATTCGCAAGCGGCGCGCCCGCGACGAGGGCTACACCAAGAACATTCTCACGGCGGCGCTGGCGTGCTCGCTCGGGTCGAAGCTGATGATCGCCGTGGACAGCGACATCAACATCTACAACATGGATGACATGATGTGGGCGCTGACCACGCGCGTGGATACTTCCAGCGGAATTCAGACCGTGTGCAAAGGCGGCGCCGGCCAGGCGTTCCAGCCCTCGGATCGAAGCTCGGCCGGCGACAAGGACTGGACGACCACCAATATCCGCTTCGGCGGCGGCCTGGCCATTGATGCGACCATTCCCTTTGTGTACAAGGACGCCTTCGAGCGGCCGCCGTATCCGGTGGCGAAGGTGGACCCCAGCAAGTGGTTCAGCAAAGAGGAAATGGAAATTGCCCGAAAATCCATGACTGACTACGGGCGGTTCCTGGCGAAAACCGGTTTCTAAGCAACCGGCCGGAGCAGGGAAGTGGGAGCCAGGTCTGCTCCGCAACGGGGCAGTCCTGGCTTCTCGTGTTTTGCCGGAGAAAGCAAGCGGTGGTATAGCCACGGAGGCACAGAGCACACAGAGAAAACGAAGACAGAAATCAGAAGACAGAAGTCAGAATGGAACTGAGAACGTTCTTCTCTTGACCCTTGGTTTCTATCTTTTGGATTTTGCATTCCTTGGTTTTCTCTGTGCTCTCTGTGACTCTGTGGCTTTTCCTCCGCTCCCTCGCGGTCGCGGCTCGGATGATTTTATGATTGCGAATAATCTCAACAAGAAGCCCGGCGCGTTAACCGGCTGCCGCGTGCTGGACTTGACCACGCCGCTCGGACATCTCTGCGGGAAAATCCTGGGCGACCTGGGAGCCGACGTGATTAAGGTCGAGCCGCCCGCCGGGGATGCCGGGCGGTACCGCAGACCGTTTTATTACGACGGCCGCGGCGACGCTCATAGCCTCTTCTGGCTTGCCTACAATAACAACAAGCGCAGCGTCACACTGAACCTCGAGGCAGGGGATGGCCGCGAAATCTTGCGGCGGATGGCCCGCAAGGCGGACTTTTTTCTGGAGTCTTATCCGCCGGGTTACCTGGATTCTCTCGGGTTGGGACACGAGGCATTACTTAAAGAAAATCCCCACCTCGTAGTCACCGCGATTACTCCCTTCGGGCAGACGGGGCCGTATCGGGACTTTCAGGCCGAGGACCTCGAAATCATGGCGTCCTGCGGCGTGATGTCCTTGACGGGGCACCCCGGCAAAGCGCCGCTGCGGATTTCGTTGTCGCAGTCGGAAGCGTGGGCATCGCTCTATGGCGCGATGGGGGCGCTCACGGCGTATCATCACCGGCAGCGCAGCGGGCGCGGTCAATTTGTGGATGTCTCGGCGCAGGCCGCTTGCGTTATCTTGTGTGCGCACGCCCCGTGGTTTTGGGATTACAACCGGGAAAATCCCACCCGCCAGGGCGAATACATGACCGGCCGGACGATCACGGGCGCGAAGTTGCGCACGGTCTGGCCTTGCCGCGACGGGTATCTTACGTTCATCATCTACGGCGGCCCCGCCGGACAGAAAACCAATCGGGCCCTGACGGAGTGGATGGAGAGTCACGGCTGCGCCCCCGACTTCATGCGGCAGAAGAACTGGGATGAGTTTGATGTCGCCACGATCACTCAGGAAGAAGTGAACCAGATCGAAGGGGCAGTCGGTAAGTTCTTCCATGACCGAACGAAAGCGGAATATCTGAAAGAAGTGGTTGAGCGAGGTATGCTCGGCTACCCCATCGCTTCGGCGGACGATATTCTGGCCGACGATCAGTTGGCAGCGCGGAACTTCTGGCAGCCATTGATGTTGGCGGGCCGAATTGAGCCGGTCCGGTTTCCGGGAGCGTTCGCCCAATTTTCTGATATGGACTGCGGCGTCCGCCGCCGTCCGCCGCTGCTGGGGGAGCATAACCGGGAGGTCTTCCGCGATGAGATGGGATACTCCGAGCAGCAGCTCGAACGGCTGCGCGCCAGCCGGGTCATTTGAAAGCAGTGACAAAGCGAGCAGTGACGAGTGATGAGTAATCAGCAGGCATTGGACGGCATCGTGGTGATTGAGTTCGGGGCATTTGCGGCTGGCCCTTGCGTAGGGAAGTATCTTGCCAACCATGGGGCCTTCGTCGTCAAGGTCGAGTCGCGCGCCCGACTGGACGGCTTTCGGACCCATTATCCTCCCTTCAAGGACAATAAAAAGGGACCGAACCGCTCCGGCGTCTTCGCCATGAACAACGACAGCGTTCATAGCCTCGGCCTGAATCTCAAGGTGCCCGCCGGGGTGGATCTCGCGCGCAAGCTCGCCGCAAGAGCTGATGTAGTGATTGAGAATTTCACCCCCGGGACCGTGAAACGACTCGGGTTGGGCTACGAGCAACTCGCGGCGATCCAACCGGGTCTGGTCATGCTGAGCACCTGCAACCTGGGCCAGACCGGGCCGCGCGCGCAGCATCCTGGCTTCGGGTCGCAGTTGACCTCGCTGAGCGGGTTTACGCACCTGATCGGGGAACCGGGAGCGCCCCCCGTAATCGTTTACGGTCCTTATATTGACTATATCGCGGTGGGTTATGGCTATATCGCCGTTCTGGCCGCGCTCGAACACCGCCGACGCACCGGGCGTGGCCAGTACATTGACCTGTCGCAATATGAGAACGGCGTCCAATTCGTCGCCCCGGCCATCCTCGAATATCAGCTCCTGGGAACGGTCGCAACCCGCCAGGCCAATCGCCACGCCTGTGCCGCTCCTCACGGTGTATATCCTTGCGCCGGCGAGGACAACTGGATTACGATCAGCGTTTTTGATGACGCCGAATGGGAACGCCTGGTCAAGGTCATGGGGAAACCCGAGTGGGCATCGAGCCTGCGGTTTGCCACCGAGCTTTCGCGCAAGGAGAATGAGGCAGAACTAGACGAATTGCTCGGCCGTTGGACCCGGACCCGACCGGCCGACGAGCTGATGCAGAGCCTCCAGAACGCCCGAGTTCACGCCGCTAAGGTAAATTCTATTGCCGACCTGTTCAGCGATCCGCAGCTCGCCCACCGGGGTTTTTGGAGGCCCGTGACGCACAAAGAAGTCGGCGCCCATCATGTAGAAATGCCCGCGTTTGTGCTCTCCGAAACTCCTGCTGCCGAACCGTCGCCCGAACCTTGCCTCTGTGAACATACCGAAATGGTGCTGGGAAAGCTGCTCGGCCTCTCCGAAGCAGAGATCGGGAACCTTGCAGGCCAGGGAGCGATTGAACTGTCATCGCCTGTCACCGCGGGCCGCAACTCCTAACAAATGCGGCTCTGTGCGTGAGTAAAGACACGGGCCGCAGCCGCAAGAAAACGGAGTTGACTATTTGGGTTGACTATGGTGTGCTATAATAGTCATAGAGGATAATTCTATGGAAGAAGTAGCGATTTCCGAATTCAAGGCGAAGTGTTTGGCGCTGCTCGCGCAGGTACAGAAAACCAAGAAGCCGATCCGCATCACCCGTTTTGGCAAGCCTGTCGCGGACGTGGTTCCGGCGGCTCCGGCCGCGAGAAAGCGGAGTTGGCTCGGCTCGATGGCCGGAACGGCAGAAATAGTGGGTGATATTGTATCTCCGGTGATTGATCTAAACGATATTGAGGCGCTGCGCGATTGAAACTGCTGCTCGATACCCATATTTGGGTTTGGAGCGTGCTAGAACCAGACCGGCTCGGCATCCGCCTACGCCACGAACTTCTGCACGCCAATAACGAACTCTGGCTTTCCCCGGTGAGCACGTGGGAAGTGCTGCTGCTCAGCAGGAAGCGAAAGCTGCACCTGCCGGCGGACGTAACGGGATGGGTTTCCAGGGCAATGGCATCCCTTCGGGAAGCTCCGCTGACCCATGAAATCGCTTTAGCCGCCCACCAACTACCGTGGTCGCACCCGGACCCCGCAGACCGCTTTCTGGCAGCCACCGCTCAAGTCCTCGGTCTGACCCTGGTGACGGCCGACACGCGGTTGCTGGGCTTGGGGGAGATTCGGACATTAGCCAACCGCTGAGGACTGATCCTACTTTACATAATATCCATTATCAGACGTTACCTCTCCCTCGAGAACTTCCCCTTCCTTTGACAGGAAGGTTTCGACGACCCTCCCAGGTCAATCAAGAAGGCGCTGTTCCCTGTCGGCGCGGAAGTCTGTTTCCGAAGCCGGGCGAATTCGAACCAATCCCGGCAAGTCCATCGGGTTCTTCGACTGTCTTGTCAATTGTGACGGAAACGCGGACCCGGTCTCAGAGGCCGAAAATTCAGAACAAACGGGGGCGACCGAGAAACTTTGGCCACCTCGTATCTTTGGAAGGATGTGTGGGCTGCTGTCCAGCCTATCGCAAGGCGACCGCGGAGCGCGACTTCATCACTCGGAGCGAGACGGCCGGCATCCGAACCGAGGCCGGCAGGAAGTGATAGGGCGGCCACGGACCGGTCATGCGGAGAGCGCAATCCTTGACCTGCTCGGAGGCGAGGCCGCACAGTCGTTTATACGTTTCCACTTGTTGCGACTCGATGAGGTGGGCGCAGTCCACCACCAGCTCCTGGCTGTGCAACCGGCGGCAGGAAACCTGGTCGTCGAGGGGATGAAACATCTGGCGGAGCCAGGTTGCCAACTCCTCTGCCAATTCCCTGCTCTGCGGGTCTGCCGATTCCACCTCCCCGTTTGGCGGGGCGGGGTTTTGGAGGGATCTCGTTTTCTGCGGCGCCTTTTTCGGACTCGCGCCGTCACTCAAGACGGAAGAAAAACAAAGTTTCAACCGCATCTCCGCTTTGCCGCGCAGCCGGCAAAAGGCCTCCAGCAGCTCGCTCTGGTTTCCGCGAATGAGATGCTCGATCTGTTTCTCGGAGGCAAAAAACGTGCCGAAGCGCATCGGCAGCACGGTATGCGTCTCAAACGCGCGGGCAATGACCTGCCCGTGTTCCACGATGGAGCGAGGCGTAAAGGGAAAGTTCCGGTTCAGACGGCTCAACAGGGTCGTGTATTTCCCGCACCGGAACGGGAACACCGGATGCCCTCCGATCCCTTCCAGGTTGGGCCAAGGTTCCTCGGCGGACAATCGAAGCAGGCAGTACGCATAAATTGCCATAACGCTATCATCCTATGGATCAATTGGATCTATGGATCAATTGGACCAATCTCCGCGGCAACGATCTTCCCCAAAACACACCACGGCTGGGCGGGCCTGGCGGCCTTTTGCAATAATCGAGAATCTGCGGAAGAGTTTGACGTGCGCGGGGGGTGCTGCCGGGAGAGCATCGTTCGCTGAAAAACCGCGTTCCCTTCTCCTTCCAAAACAGCATGTCGCGGCCTTTGCTGGCTATCGGTGGCCGATCAGCGGCTGCGGCGCCATGCCGTTATTGGAATGGAAAAGTAGTGCCTTCTTACAGCTTCAATCCATCTCTTCGCCAGAGACGACCCGGCGAATCGGAACCCAGGTACGGTCCGTCTCGCCGGGAAAAAACGAAAGCCCCTACAACCCGATCTGTCCAAAAAACTATCATAACGCAGACCGGATCATTCTGCAAGCCCGGAAAGCAATATCGAGAGACCTGATCGTCTTGCGGGTCCCCGGTGTTCGTGCTACTATCCATTACAAGAGGAGGAAGGAATGTCGCTTAGAAATTCTTGCCACAGCTTTTTGCTCGTCAGCTTGCTCGTACTTTGGGTTGCTGCAACCGCTGCTTCGGCATTGCAGTTGGGAAGCCGGGACGCTAAAGAATGGATTGATCGCCTCGAGCGGCCCGACCGCATCGCAGGTCTCAAAGTTCCCGAAGTCGTCTCGCGGCTGGGACTCAAGCCCGGCATGGTCATCGCGGATATTGGCGCGGGCACCGGAGTTTTTTCCCGTCCGCTGGCGAAAGCCGTTGCCCCTTCGGGCAAAGTTTATTCCGTGGACGTTGATCCAGGCTTGCTTGACTACATCAATCAGCGGGCGAAACAGGAAAATATCTCCAACATTCGCACGGTCCAAGGCAAGTTCGAGGACCCGGCGATTCCCGGCAAGGACGTGGACATGGCCTTCTTCCATGACGTCTTCCACCACATTGAAAAACGGCAGGCCTACCTCAAGGCGCTGGCCGGTTACATCAAGCCGAACGGCATGGTGGCGATGGTCGAGATGGACGATAAAGACCCGAAAGGACCCCACCGCGAGCAGCCGGAGATGCTGGTCAGCCGGGCCAACGTGGACAAATGGATGGCCGAAATCGGGTTCCATCCGGTGAAGGAACACAACGACCTGTTCCCCGGGACAAAGTGGATCGTCATTTACCAGCGCCATTAGACCGTTTTTACGGTTGGTGTAGAGCTTCTGGCCGTGGTAGCCACGGCACGTCTTTTTATGCCGTGGGTTTGTTCTTAGCGGGCTTTCGGAAGAAGCAACGGGTCGGAGAGTTGCCGCACTTCGGAAGGGTCACGCAGTTCGCGCAAGAGTTGTTCCACTGTTCGATGAAGCAACGGGACTCGAAGCGAGGGCGCGAGTTCCCGCAGCGGCTCCAGGACGAAGCGCCGCTCGTGCAGTCGCGGGTGCGGCACGAGCAAGTAATCGGTGTGGATCACAGAATCCCCATAGAGCAAAATATCGAGGTCTATCGTGCGGGGGCTTTTGGCCTGCGGACCTTTGGGGCGCAGGCGCTCGCGGCCCAACTCCCGTTCGATCTGCTGAAGTTCCTCGAGCAACCGCGCCGGCGGCAGCGTGGTTTCGACCTCGACAGCGCAGTTCAAGAACCAGGCTTGTTCCCGTACATCCACCGGCTCCGTTTCATACACCGCAGAGGCGCGCCGGATGCCGATCCCGCGAGCTTCCAGGGTAAGGCAGGCCCGCCGCAAGTTCTCCAGACGATCTCCTACATTCGATCCGAGAGAAAGATAAACCGAGGTGGGAGCTTCCGTCATTGAGGGCTAAAACAGGGCGTTTTGCGCGCTGCCCGGCTGGATCCCGAAATGCTGGTATGCCAGCGGAGTTGCCACGCGGCCGCGCGGCGTGCGGTGCAGGAAGCCGATCTGAATCAGATACGGCTCGTAGAGTTCTTCAATCGCGTCCACCTCTTCGCTCAAGGAGGCCGCCAGGGTATTGACGCCAACCGGGCCGCCCCCGTATTTCTCAATGATCGTCAGCAGCAGCTTCCGGTCCACCTCGTCGAAGCCGTAGTGATCCACTTCCAGCATTTCGAGCGCCGCCCGCGCCACCGGCCCGGTGATGCGCCCGTCGGCTTTCACTTCGGCAAAATCGCGGACGCGGCGCAACAGCCTGTTGGCAATCCGGGGCGTCCCCCGGCTGCGCCGGGCAATTTCCGAGGTCCCGTCCTCGTCCACTCCGATGCCGAGGATTTCCGCTGAACGATGGACAATGATTTCGAGTTCCCCAGCGGTATAGAAATCGAGGCGATGGACAATCCCGAAGCGGCTTCGCAGCGGCCCGCTGATAAGCCCCGCGCGCGTCGTTGCGCCGATCAAAGTGAAGGGCGCCACGTTCAGCTTGATGGTCCGCGCCGCCGGCCCCTGGCCGACGACGTAATCAATGTGAAAGTCTTCGAGCGCCGGATAGAGCAGTTCTTCGAGCTGGGCGGGCAGGCGGTGAATTTCGTCAATGAAAAGAACCTGCAATCGCTCGACGTTGCTCAGAATGGCTGCCAGGTCCTTCTTGTCCTCAACGACCGGGCCGGACGTGCTCTGGAAGGAGACGCCCAGCTCATTGGCGATGATGTTGGCGAGCGTCGTCTTGCCCAGGCCCGGCGGGCCGTAGAGCAACACGTGATCGAGCACGTCCCCGCGCGCCCGCGCCGCTTGAATGGCAATCGCCAGGTTGTCCTTGACCTTCTGCTGCCCGATAAACTCGCGCAACAGCTTCGGCCGCAGGCTGTACTCAAACGTCTGCTCGTCCGGCAGCGCCGTTCCGGAAATGATCCGCTCTCGGTCTGGGCTCGTCATGTTTGAAAAGCAGTGACAAGTGAAGAGTGACGAGTGACAAGCAAACGGCCGCTCCTCCCTTGCCGCTTGTCATTCATCTCTTTCTTCCATCACTTTCTTCATAACCGCTCAGTGAAAGAATTTTCGCGCGAGCAGCCGCAGGGAACCGCGCAGCCAGTTTTCAAAGTCTTCGTCCGGGTTTGCGACGCGGGCCTCACGCAGGGCGCTCTCCGCAGCGGCACGCCCGTAACCCAAGTTGACCAGCGCGGAAAGGACGTCGTCTGCGACGCTCCCGGGCGCAATCGCGGGCGTCCGTTCCCGTTCCGGCTCTTCCAGCGCGAACGTGGCGAGCTTCTCCCGAAGTTCCACGATCAACCGTTCCGCCGTTTTGCGGCCAACTCCGGGAATGCAAACCAGCCGGGCGACGTCCCCTTTGCGGATCGCGGAAACCAGGTCCGGAAGCTCGAGACCCGACAGCAGCGTAATCGCCAGCTTCGGTCCCACGCCCGAGACGCTCAGCAACTTCTCAAACAGGCTCTTCTCCCGCGCCGTCCGGAAGCCGAAGAGCGAAAATGTTTCTTCCCGGACGTAGGAATAAACATGGAGGCTGACTTCGCCATCGAGGTCTCCCATCTCATAGAAGGTGGAAACAGGGATCGAGACTTCGTAGCCAACTCCGCCCGCCTCGATTATGACACGGTTCGGAGCCTTCGAGAGCAAGCGGCCCCGCAGATGAGCGATCATGGCATGTTCCAATCGGCCCCGAGGCGCCACGCGCGCGGATTATCGCAAGAAAGCGGGGAAACTGCCAGCGGCCACCAGCGTGCAGTTCACGCCAGTCACAGGAGGGTCCGGCGCGTGTGACGGAGGATCATATTGTTGGATGCTTGCGCCGCCGCGTCCGGTGCGCCGGGAGAAATCCTCCAGGCGGAGCGCCACATTCCCCGTCACTCTTATTTCTTCTTTGGCTCTTCTTGCTTGTAGCGCACGCTTACCGTGGCTTCGCCCTTCAGGAATTGGATCCCCTTTTCCTTGCACGCCGCGGCGATGAAGATGTTTTCCTCGGAAAGATCGCTGAGACCGGCATCGGTGAGCATCTTCCGGGCAGCTGCGACACCCTTGCTGGGGTTGCGGTCATTGATCGCCCGGGGGTCCTCGGTGGTC
>MEKR01000185.1 GCA_001767035.1 Acidobacteria bacterium RIFCSPLOWO2_02_FULL_61_28 | reverse complement strand
CCCGTGCAGCGGCAGAGGTTCCCGGCCAGCGCCTGCTGGATTTTCTCGCGGGTGGGCCGGGGAACTTTCCCGAGCAGCGCCATCGCGGTCAGCAGGATGCCCGGCGTGCAGTAGCCGCACTGCGCCGCGCCCAACTCCGCAAAAGCGTCCTGCAACGGATGCAGCGCCGGACCCCGCGCCATGCCCTCCACGGTCGTTACTTCGTGGCCCTCCGCCGCCAGGCCCAGATACAAGCAGGACAGCACGGGCTTGCCGTCCACCAGCACCGCGCAGCAGCCACACTCGCCCAGCTCGCAGCCGTGCTTGGTCCCCGTCAGGGCGAGGTCTTCGCGAAGCACTTCGAGCAAGGTCTTGTGCGGCGCAAAGGCCACCTCAACCGGCTCGCCGTTCACCCGCAGTTGGATGTGCGCCTTCTCGGGCTTGGTCGCGCGCTTCTTGCGGTTGTTTGCTTCTCCCGGTTTCATGCCGTGAATCCGCTAGGTTTCATTTTACCAAGGTTCTCGATTGTCGTGGGTTCGTAAATTCGAGGAAGGCCCACGGCAAGATAGTACACCCGCCGTGGTTACCCGCTCAGCCGACCCGCTTCGCAGGCCACACGCGCAGGCCTGCCGTTTGACCGGCTTCCCAGAGCTCGCGATCGAACGTGGCGAGCGTGACCGGCCTGCCAACGGCCTCTTGCCACGTGAGCGCGGAGGCGAGTTGGATGGCATCGTAGGCTCGCAATGCGTAGTCCCACGCCAGGGTGTCCGCTCGGGACACGAGCGCCTCCGTGAGCGGAATTCTCAGGAAGTCCGTCCATTGGCTGAGAAACGTTCCATGCGCCTTTCGTCCGTTTTCCGAACTCAGCCAACCGAGGCGCACCGCTTTCGCCACCGCCGCCGCCACTTCCGTTCGGCTGACGAGGGAAGTCGCGACCAACTCGGCGCGCTCGGCAAGATCGAGTACCTCTGGGGAGTCCCGCTCGGTCATGTAGCACTTGACCAGAGCGCTGGTATCCAGATAAAGCCTCATCTGCGGTCCTCGATCACCAGGTCAGACAGGCTCCGTTTCCCGCGCAGCCGTGCGACCGGCTTCGCCAGTCGAAGACGCCGGCCGTTCCACAGGACCGCTCCCGTGCGGACCAGAACCTCGAGCCGTTCCCGCAGCGACCCGGTATCCGGCGTCGTATCCGGGATGATTCGCGCCACGGCGCGCCCGTGTTCCGTGACAATAATCGTCCCCCCCGTCTTGACCTCGCGGACGCACTCGCTCAACTTGGACTTCAGCTCCCGGATCCCGATTCGACGTTCCCCCATGCTCAACCCCCTTCGAATGGCATTCGCCCATGAGCCTACATTCTACCATATGTAGGTACATTTTTACGGATTCGCCGAAGTGCCGCTGTTAATGTCCGAAGTCCGTCCGGGCGGCGTAGGCGTGCTTCCTGACTTTCAGAGAATCCGCGCGCTCCGCGCCCAGGAGGTCGAGGTAGCCTTGCCGGTCACCCACTCCCAGGACCCAGTGATCGAGCCACGCTTCAAAGTCCTGCCGCGTCTTGGTGCCGCGATGGTATTCCCGGTAGTAGTTGTTGTCGCGGTTGTAATAGCCCTGCACCGGCGAGGGATGCGCGCCGAAGGGCGCTTCGACTACCGCCGACACCAGAAACCCCGGAATGACCGTGCGGTTGGGGTCGCTGGCGATGACTTTCGAGCTGACGATCTCTTCGGCTACCACGATGACGGAGCGGGCAGCTCGCGCGGCGTCGGGAGCCGCGCCCAGGTTTCCCCAGACGTGCGCGTTGCCTTCCGTGTCGGCGCGCTGCGCCTGGAGGATCGCCACGTCGGGCGCGATGGCGCGCACGGCCGTCATAGTCTCCCGCGTATAAGGAGCCTCAAACTCCACCAATCCCTCGTTGCGCGCGAACAGGTCGGAGCCGATGGCGGTGTAGGTGGGAAGGAACGGCACGCCGAGAGCGGCAGCGTGCAAGGCGAGCGCCACAGTGAAGTTGGTATGGTCCACCATCTCAACCGGGTGCGGAATGCCCTCTTCCAGCGCCCGTCGGAAGTTGTAAGCCGAACCCATCATCACGTTGCCGACCCAGGCCGCCACGATCTTCCGCGCGCAGCCCGCGCCGATCAACTGGTCAAACAAAATGTCGGAGATCGGCCCGACCAGCGTCAGGTCGCGTTTTCGCTGGCGGATGATCTCGTGTCCGGCCGCAAACGGGATCATGCTTTCCAGTTGCAGCCCCATCGCCACGCTCGCGCCGTCGGGCACGAAGCGCTCAATTGCTTCCGCCAGCGTGCAGAGTTTTTCGCGCGGTTGATGATTGTCGTGGGTCATATATGTAGCCACGGAGACACAGAGCACACAGAGAAGAAAAGAGAATCCGCGGCTCGGATGGGGAGTCTTCCTATTTCCTATTTCCTATTCCCCACTCTGTACCCTCTGTGGCTCTGTGGCTTCCTTCTGATCTTACCGATTCGTCCACTGCGGGGCGCGCTTTTCGAGGAAGGCGAAAATCCCTTCTTTGGCGTCCTCGGTCTGGGCGAGCGTATGGAGGAAGAAGTCTTCGCTTTCCTGCAACGCCCGCTCGAAGTCGAGGCCCGCGACGCGCCGCAGGATGGTCTTGGTCATCCGCAGAGCGGTTCCGCTTTGCGCCAGCAGTTCCTGGAGCAGCCCGTCGGCGCACTGCGACAACTGCTCGGCCGGAGCCACCCGGTTGACGATCCCGAGCGCCTGGGCTTGCCGCGCATCTATGTTCGAGCCGGTCAGCAATAGTTCGGCCGCCTTGCGGTAGCCGACCAAGTAAGGCAGCAAGACCACGGCGACCGGAGCCAGTTGGCCGAGCTTGATCTCGGGCTGCCCGAACTGGGCGGTTTCCGCCGCCACGACCAGGTCGCACATCGCAGCCAATTCAAACCCGCCGCCCAGGCAATGGCCGTGCACGAGGGCAAGCGTGACCTTGTCGGTGCGCGCCAGGTGGCGGAAAATCGCGTGAAAGCGCGGAATCATCTCGCCGATGCGGTCCGGCGTGTGGTCCTGGATGCTCACGCCGGCGCAGAATGCTTTGGGGCCTGCGCCGCGAAACACAATCACGCGCGCGCCGGGATCGGCTTCGGCGGCCTGAAGCGCCGCCAGCACTTCGTCAATCATGGCCAAGTCCAAGATGTTCAGCGGCGGTTTGTTCAGCTCAATGGAATAGACGGGGCCTAACAGCCCGACCTGGATTGCTTGAAAGGTTTGTGTAGCCATCGCTCACCTCACTTTTCCCTGGTCAATCAGCAAAAGCCCACGGCATCCCGGCTAGCCGGGACCATGGCTACCCGGGCTCGGATTGCCAATTTCGATGGTCCGCCTCCATCGAAAGAAGATAGAACTATACAGAAATCGCTTTGCCTAGGGGAAGCGTTTTCAACGGGTCCAAAAATGTTCCGGGTCGTAACGGCGGATGACGCGCAACTCCTTATTCGTCGGCACGGGAGTCTCGTGCGCGTCGGGGGAGACTCGGAGCGTCCAGCCGGTATTGGCGAGGATGTCCTCGACCGTCACACCTGGATGATAGGAGTAGAGATGCGCCTCGCCCCCCGTAGTATCGAGGCCGTCAAAGCGCATCACGGCTTTGCTGGTGATGACGGCGGAAGGGCCGCCCTGCTTCAGCCGCCCGCTCGATCGCCAAGGCCCGTAGCCCGGACTGGTGATGTAATGGACGCGCTCGGGCAACCGGTCTTTCTGGTGATCGAGCAGGACAACGAATCGCCGCGCCAGCGCCGCGATGTCGCACGCGCCGCCGCTGCCCGGAAGACGGATGTGGTTGCCGGAAGGGCCGCGCACCTCGGTCGAATTGAGGTTGCCGTAGCGGTCCACCTCCGCCGCCCCCAGGAAGCCCAGGCTCACGCGCCCTTGCTGCAACAGCGCCATGCATTCGAGCATGGTCAAGCAGGAGAGCGCGCCGGTGATGTTCGGGCCGTCCGACATCGTGAAGATCAGCTCCCGCGCCGGCGTGTGGCGCAGGACGCCGTTTTCAAAGACGCCGACGGCGTTCGGGGCGTGCGTGCTCTTGGCCACCACGAACGCAATCAACGGCAGGCGCATTCCGACGAAGACCACGTCGCCGTCGTGGATTTCCCGCGCCGCCGCCGCCACCATCAGTTCCGATAAGGTGTAATCAGGCATGGTTGAAGGTAGCCACGGCACGTCCTGTGTGCCGTGGGCGCGTTCCGGGTTCGTTCCGGCGAAAAACCCACGGCACAAAAACCGTGCCGTGGCTACCACTCGTCACTTGTCAATGCGGTTCGCGCCCCCCAGCACTCCGTTCAGGAAGATAGCCGCCATGGGGTCGGCGATGCCTTTCCAGTCGCCGTCCACGGCCGGGTTATACCAGGTATAAATCCAGTTCATCATGCCGAACAAGCTCAGCACCGCCAGGCGGCTGTTCAAGCCCCGCAACTGGCGCGTCTGCTTGAGCTGCTCGACCAGCGAGACGCATTGCCGGTAATACTTCCGCTTGAGCGCGGTGATCTCCTCCTGATACGGCCCTTTCAGCGTGTCGGATTCGTGCGAGAGCACTTGCGCCTGCTTGGGGTTGCCGACGAAATGCTCCAGGTGGTTCGCAATGAAGGTCCGCAGCGCCAGCTCCGGATCGCGCACTCCCGTCAATTTTTTTTCCAACCCGGCGATCAAGGAGGAAAACGCCTCCTGCTGGATCAGGAAGAGCAAATGGTCTTTGCTCTTGAAGTAATAGTAGAGGCCCGCCAGGCTGCTGCCGCTCGCCCGCGAGATGTCCCGGATGGAGGCTGCCGCGAACCCCTTATCGCAAAACACTTCCGTGGCGCAGCGCAGGATTTCGCTCAGGCGGCGGTCATAGTTGCGAACCGGGTTGCGGACCGGCGCTGGAGATGCTTTCTCACGGAGCGGGGCGCGGGAGGGCATGGTGTGCTGTTAACGAACGTTCGTTCCATAACGCTCGTCCCATTCTTAGGTCTTGTCTCTCCCGCTGTCAATGCTTATAATCCTCTCCGTGCAGCGGACTAATGTGGCGCCGTCCGCGACAACACGCGCACGACACCTCGTCTCTCCGCTTTCTCACATGTAAGCAACCGTGGGTGCCCATCAGTGCAATCCGTTGATGGGGCCGAGTTGGCATCTTTAATCCGCTTTCTCAGTAGTCCCAAAAGGAGGACGCTATGTACCGCAGACGGATTTCCATTTTGGGATGGGTGTTTTTTATTTCTGTAGGGTTTATTAACGGCGGGCAGGCGCAGGAGTCAGCGCCTGAGCGAGGTCGAGGCGTCGGATGGCAGTAAGCGGCGCAAGGACCGCGGCTGATCCAGTTCAGCGGCGTGTTGCAGGACCGCATGGGGCAGCCGTTAACGGGCGTGCCGCTGTGGCTTGAGACCCAGAACGTAACGGCCGATTCCGAAGGCCGCTTCGCGGTGCTGCTGGGCGCAGATCGAGCAGGTGACCGAGCAAGTCCGCCAGTTGCAGGACGATGTGAAGGCACTGCAGGCGCCCCAGGGTGCGGACGTAAGCCGTGCCGGGCGATAGCGGACAGGGCAGGCTTTCCTCCCTGACTCTTGCCACGCGCGTGAACAGAGCCATGCACCTTACCTTGTCGTTGTAACAGGCTCCCTCACGCCAAGAGAAGCAACTCCCGAAATGGCCGAGGCTATTCCCCCGCTAAGGCAATCTGGCGTATAGTGCTACGCTTGACTTCGACCGGAAAGCCAAGTCGGGGCGGGAGCGACGGCCCGCGCAGGGCATCGCTCCACTTCCCGCTGGCGGAGGCAGGCTGATGTCCGTGCGATTGAAACCGATCCTGCCGGACGAGCTGTTCAACCTGATGAACGGCGAGCATCTGGACCAGCTCTTGAACCGAGTGGTCTTCCTGATTACGGTGGATGAAGGGGGCTGGCCCTACGCCGCCATCCTGAGTTACCTCGAAGTGATTGCTCCGGACAGGAGCAGCATCCGCCTCGCGCCCTGGACGAACAGCACCACGACGGCCAATCTGCGCCGCAACGGCAGCGTCACCCTGCTGGTTGTGGACGAGGGCCTGGCGTACTACATCCAGGGGACCGCCACGGAACTTCGCCGCGAGTTGGAAGGCTTTCCCGGCATGGCCAAGATTGAGGTGCGGATCGAATCCATTTTGCAGGACAACGCTCTCGACTACGAAGGCGCCGCCCGCATCACGACCGGCATCCGGTTTGAGAACCCGCAAAGGGACGCCGCCGACATCGAACGCGGACGGCGTGTGCTGGCCGCGCTGCGGCAGTAGAGCGCGCCGGCAGACGGAGAATTGCATGGCTTCCAGAAACCGCTTTTCCTGGGGCGATCGGGACTTGCGAACGGTCCGAGGCCCGGAGGAATTGCCGGAAGAGTTTAACTTCGCCAGCGCGCTGCTCGACCGCCACATCGCCGAGGGCCGGGGCGGGAAGATGGCGCTTTGGGGGCCGGCCGGGAACCTGACCTATGAGCAGCTCTACCACGTTGCCAACCAAACCGGGCACGCGCTGCGGGCGCTCGGCCTGGAGCCGGAGCAGCGAGTCCTATTGCTGCTGCGGGATTCGCCCGAGTTCATCGCCACCTATCTGGGGGCGATGAAGATCGGCGCAGTTCCGGTGGCGCTCAACACCTTTGCCCACCCCTCCGACTACGAGTTTTATCTGCGGAACAGCCAGGCGCGGTTGTTGGTGGGGGAAGCGGAATTCCTGGAGCCGCTTTCGCCTCTCCTGCGCCGAACCCCGTCGCTCCGGGCCGTGGTCAGCGTGCGCGGGGAAGGCATCGCGGGCGCGCACCGCTTGGATCAAATGGTAGCCGTCCAGCCGGTTGAACTCGATCCCGAGCCGACCCACAAGGACCAGCCCGCGTATTGGGTCTATACGTCCGGCTCGACCGGCGAATCCAAAGCCGCGGTCCACTTGCATCGCAATACTGTGTTTGCCATCGAGCCGTTCCTGCGGCATGTGGTGCGGATGACGCCGGCAGACATCAGCTTCTCGGTCGCCCGCCTGTTCTTTTCCTACGGATTAGCGAACTCCTTCTTCATGCCGCTTTGGGCGGGCGCCGGCGTGGTGCTTCTGCCGGAACGTCCCGAGCCGGACAAGGTCCTGGCCACGATCGAGCAGTATCGCCCCACGCTTCTGTACTCCGTCCCCACGGCCTACGGACGGATGCTCCGCGAGAATTTGGACCGCCAGAAGTTCGCCAGCCTCCGGCTCTGCGTCTCAGCGGGAGAAGCCCTGCCCGCTCCGATCTACCACCAGTGGAAGGAGAAGACCGGGCTGGAGATCATTGACGGCGTCGGGTCCACCGAATTCGGCTACATCTTCCTCAGCAACCGTCCCGGCCAGGTGATCCCAGGAGCGAGTGGAACTGTTTTTCCCGAGCATCAGTTCCGGTTGGTGAATGCGGCCGGCAAAGACGCCGGGCCGGAGGAAATGGGAGAGCTGTGGGTTGCCGGGCCCTCGATTGCGGCCTATTACTTCCGCAACCACGCCGCCACGAAGAAAACTTTTCTGGGCCAATGGCTGAGCACCGGCGATCAGTACGAACGCGACGCGCAGGGCATCCTCACCTATCAAGGGCGCAGCGACGATCTGTTCAAGTCCGGCGGCATTTGGGTCTCGCCGATCCAGGTGGAAAGCATCTTGCTCGCTCACCCCGCCGTGGCCGAAGCGTCCGTGGTGGCGGACCGGGACGAGCAGGGGCTCGAAAAGCCGATCGCGTATGTCGTCCTGAAGTCCGGGGTTGCGGCCGACGAATCCACGGCCGAGCAGTTGCGCGCCTTCACGCGCGAGCGCCTGGCGGTTTTCAAGTGTCCCAAGGCCTTCCACTTCGTCGCCGAGTTGCCCAAGACCGCCACGGGCAAGATCCAGCGCTTCAAGCTGCGGCAGCGAACGCCTGCCGGCCAGGCTCCGCCGGGACAGGTCTCCTAACGGTGGCGCGCTACGACGACGCTTGATCGGCAGTTCGGCTGGCTTTCCCGCCACGCTTTCTTCCCGCTGAACGGGGCGAAAGAATCCGAATGGGAGGCACAGAAGGCAGGCTTGGCCAATCGCGGAAAGGTGAAAACGGAAGATGCTAGCCCTTACTTTCTTCGCCAGCGGGATGGTGGTAGTCCTGGCTGGCAGCGTGCTCGCGCGCTACGGCGACGCCATCGGCGAGCGGACGCGCATCGGCGGCCTCTGGATCGGCACCGTGCTGCTGGCCGCAGCAACCTCTCTCCCGGAACTGGCCACGGATATCACTGCTGTGCGGATCGGCGCGCCGAACCTCGCGGTCGGGGATCTCTTCGGAAGCAGCATGGCCAACATGCTGGTGCTTGCCGTCGTGGACCTCCTGTGGCCGCGCAAACAAATTCTGCGACAAGCAACCTTCGATCACGCCTTGTCGGGAAGCCTCGCCATCGCGCTCAACGCGCTGGCTGCGGTTTTCGTGCTGATGGGTCCGGGACCCTCTCTCCTTGGCATCGGCGTCGAGTCCTCGCTCCTGTTGGTCCTGTATATCGCGGGCACGCGCGCCGTCTACCGCCATGCTACCCGAGATCGCAGTCGGACCACGGCTGGGGAGAGCGGGACCGTCCGCAAGGAACAGGAACCGCCGCCGCTCCGGCGCGCTATCGCGGGATTCCTTGTGGCGGCAACCGCCATCCTGGTTGCCGCGCCCTTTTTCGCCCGTTCGGCCAAAGCAGTCGCGGAGGTCACCGGCCTTGGAACAACCTTTGTCGGCACATGGATTGTCGGCCTCTCGACTTCGCTGCCGGAACTCGCCACTTCGATTGCCGCAGTGCGAATGGGGGCCTTCGATCTAGCCGTGGGAAACCTGTTTGGCAGCAATGGGTTCAACATGGCCATTTTCTTCGCACTTGACCTGGCCAAGCCAGGTGGTGCCATCTTTTCCGGACTAGACCCGCTTCATGCCGTTTCGGCGCTCTTCGGGGTCATGCTGACCAGCATGGGACTCGCCGCGATCATCTACCGGGCGGAACGGCGTTTCGCGATGATCGAACCCGGTAGCATCCTCATTGTCGTAACGTATCTGCTGGGGATTTGGCTGCTTTACACGAGAAGCGGAGGTTCCTAAGACCAATCTCACGGCAGTTCGAATGAAAATCGGGCGGGTCTGGCCACCAGGACGTCGCAGCGTGCAGCCCGGATAATGCATTCGGCAACGCTGCCCAGGAGCACGTGCGACAGCCCGGATCGCGCATGGGTGCCGACTGTAATGAGGTCGGCCCTTCGCCGGGTGGCCTCGCGAAGAACTGCCCTTCTTGGATCATCGTGCCGAACCAGAGCCTTCCACCGAACGCCCCTGTCGGCAAAAGAGAGTAGGAGCTGTGCGAGGCCGGTTTCCGCCTTTTTCTGAAATTCCCGCCGGTAGCCGTCCAATTCCTGCACAGAGAAGGCCGGTAGCACGAAGCCTTCGAACGGGACGTTATAGGCATGGACGACCGCTATCGTAGTGACCTCGGACTCCAGAACTCGCAGAGCAAGGTCCAGGACTGCGCAGGACGCATCCTCCAGATCAACCGCGATCAGTGGCCGGCGATAGGAACGGGTCGGCTTGCTGTTCACGACCAGCACGGGTAAATCGCCGTTTCGGATTACGCGGATCGCCGTGGAGCCGAAGAAGAGGTCATGGATCGCTCTTCGGCGGTGCCGCCCGATGACAACAAGCTCAACCGCAGACGAGCGGGCGCGTCGGATGATTTCGACATACGTCTGTCCGGTGACCACCTCCGGGATGATGACCAGTCCGACGTTCCCCGCCGCTTCCGCCGCCGCAGACGCCATGGAGGCCGCCTGCTTGATTTGGTCCCAAGCCTTCCGCTCGGCCCGGGCGCGAATCTTGGGCGGCATTCCCTCGGGCAGAACATGGAGCAAATGAACTGTCGCGTGAGGAACCAGCGGGATGCCAACAGCGCGCCGCACCGCGGATTCGGCGGGGCGGGAGAAATCGGTCGCTACCAGCACGTTCGCGAATCTCTTGCGTGGACGCTTCTGTTTCATCGAAAATCCGGATTCCCCACATTCCCTTTCGCCACATCATACGACAACCACTCGGTCGGCTCAAGCTCCGAGCGCCGGCATCCTTGGCGGCTCGGCTCAGCCCCAGCGTGAAGAACAGCCGTGGCGGGAATGCCACCCGATATGCCGAAGGGCTTCTTGCCGGGGTTCAGTCTTGCTTGGTCTGGGATTCTTCGCAGAGTTTGCGGAGGGCTTCTTGCAGGCGCGTCTGAAGGCTTACGGGGATGGGATAAGGCTCACATTCACAGCCCTGATAAATCTGGACCGTCTTGCGCGTGGTATCGAAAATCACCCAGCAGTTGGGGCACTTCGCGATGTGCTCCTCAAGCTCCTGGCGGACCGTCAGCTCGATTTCGCCGTCCAGGTAGTTGGAGATTTCGCTTAATAGCTTCCGGCAACTCATCAGGACATCGTCTCGCGTCGAAAGTATTGGCTCAACTTTTCCCGAAGCTGCAGCCGCGCCCGCAGCAGCCTTGATTTTACCGCAGGGACGGACAAGCTCAAAGCCTCGGCGGTCTCTTCGGTCGAGAGCTGGTCGAGGTCGCGCAGGACAAAGACGGTTCGGAAGATGGGCGGGAGCGAGTGAATGGTCCGGTCGAGAATTTCCCGCAGCTCCGTCTGGGCGTAGCGTTGCTCGGGACTGGGGTCCCAACTGGCGATCTCGCGGGGCAGGAAGTCGTCTTCGGTTTCAATCGGCTCGTCGAGCGAGACCGCGTTGGTGGTGCGCCGTTTGCGCAGCTTCATCAGCGACTCGTTGACGGCGATCCGCACGAGCCAGGTATAGAACCGCGCATCCCCATGAAACTGCTTGAGATGCGAGAACGCCTTGAGGAACGTTTCTTGCAGCGCGTCCTCGGCGTCTTCGCGGTGTCCGGTAATGTGCTGGGTCAGGCGGAAGATTTTCCGGTCGTAGCGGTTGACCAGTTTCGAGAAGGCGTCAAGGCTGCCCTGCTTGGCTTGCTCGACCAGTTCCAGGTCGTCGGAGGGAGGCGGACCCGTCCGGGGAAGCGGCTGCGCCTGCGGCGGATTGTCAAAGGTCGCCATGGTCCCAAATTGCATTTTGCCCGCCGCGCCGGAGAATTGCAAGCCGGCTTCGGTTCCCTCGGAATCCTCGGAAGGCCGTTTTCGATCGGTTCCTCCGGCCTGCGGAATTCGGAATCCGGCTCCTCGCTGTTCCCTCTTCCCTCTTCCCTCTTCCCTGTTCCCTGTTCCCTATTCCCTGTTCCCTCCTCTTTGTCGCCACTGTGGCAAAAATGCCACACTCCACCATCCTGCGTTTAGACCCAGAAGTAATAGACCTCCTGGCCCAACTTTGCCCGGTTTCGCCTGTTCCCTCGGTTCGAGCCTATTCGGACTTCAGACTCGTTAAGCCGTTGTGGCCTTGCCGTACTCTTTCACAGCTCGTTCGATACCCGGACCAGCGGCAGCGAGGTCTTGGGGATTCATGACCGGGCGGACCGTGAGGCGGGCGTTGAAGGCGAGAAACCAGGGTTCCGCAACGGAAGGCAACTGCGACGAATCCTTCATATCGAAAAAGATGTATCCGGTGCGCTTGCCATTCTCTTCGGCGAAGTACGCTGCTTCCGGTTTGAGATCAGCGACGAGGCGCTGAATCGTCGTTCCTAACGTACCATTTCGCGCGGCGGCGTTTCCGGCTTCGACCGGGATTGAGACTCTCAGCATCATGCGCATGTGATCTGCCCCTCCCAAGGCACGCTAGCATTATAGGGGAAGTCCGCTCCCTCCGGGAACCTCCGGGGCGCAGCGAGAGCTTTCCCCTCACCGGAGCACTCCCCTCCAGCAATGCTCGGTGCGTTTACCCGCCGTTTTGGTGTATCATACGGCTCGATTGATTCATGAGCGCCCATCCGATTGATACTGGTAGTCTCTAGCAGAACAGGGAGGCGAGCCGATGGCAGCTATCAAGTACACCCCCGATGCAGATGTCGATGTCCACAAAGAGAGTGCAATTCGACTTATTTGCGCACCCTTCCAGTCCCACGAGAATGGGCTGCCGGAATGGGTCAAGAACTCAGCCGACGAGTATGCCAGGAACGATTGCGATGAGGAAGACCGTGTCGTCTTGATCGCAATGAATGATGAGCGGCGTGATCGCACGCCCTCAATATCCTGCCTAGATTTCTCCGGCATGACGAGCGACGTGATCGAGAACCACTTTCGAAAGTGGGCAGATCCCGACGCCGCACTCCGTGGTCGCAGGGCAGATTCTATCCAGGGAGGAAAGGGCAATGGGGGAAAGTGCTACATGTGCCAGATGTTCGACAGCCACTCATTGCTCTATACGGTCAAGAACAATCTTGGCAATCGATATGGTGTCGTGTCTGGCTCCGTGAAATTCGGTTACTTTCCAAACCCCGCCGATGGGCGAGACTTCAGGGTCCCAAACGCTCCCCGCGCCCTAAAGAAGGCTCTCTCTGACGTCGGATGCGACTTGGAACTGGTCCCCGCGCGGGTCCAGGACATAGTGGAAAAGTGCTCTGGATTCACGATGATCTCAGGTTTCGAGCCAAAGGGTTTGTCAGGCCGGGCGCAGTTTACAACATTGATCAACCACTTGCAGGATCACACGCAAATGATCCGAAACCTCGAGGACTGTAAGGTCTATGTGATCCTAAACGGTAAAGCTCTAAATAATGGAAAACCTCTAACGCTCCCTCAGATTCAACCGCTCCGAGGGGGAGAGCAGGCACGAGAAATTGTAATACCGGAGAAACTTGTGGACCCTGCATACAAGACTCGGGTCTCTACGACCGACGATGGTAAGCTCCCTCAAGGCCAATTAGTGCTTAGGACTTCGGACCGGAGCATGCGTTGGAGCCGGAAGGGTCGCCACACGATCACGTTTAGGGCCAAGAGAGGATACATTGGCTACGTTCCAGTGCCAGATCTCGACGTGCAATCTCCATTTCGAGACAATATTTATGGAGAATGCCTCCTACATGCGCTTGAGCCTTTTCAACAGAACGACCGCAGCCTCCTAGCGGACGCCCCGCTCACCCGCGCCGTTCGAGCGTTTATCGCGGATGAGATCAAAAGGTGATGGCGTCCTTCCGATGGTGCAAAAATGTCACTGACAAGACTCAGCGTCGTCGACAAACTGGTATTGGCTGCATTCGGGTTGGAGAATAGTGGCAGGGTCCCGTTCACCGCAGAGGACCTCGTAGTGTCAGCTTGGAAGGCTTTTCCGGACACCTTCGGATTGCCCGGCTATGCGGACTCCCGTGGCGTGAACCAATATCCCGACTCCAACCGCGTGTTTGCGGAGATCATGGGTTCAAAGCCGATCCGTCAAAAAGGCTGGCTGGCCAAGGACGGCAACAAACTGTACAGACTTACGGAAGCAGGCCGGCAGCACGGTTCGATACTGAGTAGGTCGAAATCTGATGGGACCGAGAAAATCAGCCTGGAGCGCCCCCAGCGAGAAGAAATCGAGAGACTTCTGAAGTCAAAGGCCACTGAGAAATTCCGATCGGGACTAACGGATGAGATCATTTTCCCAGACGCCTGCGCTTTCTGGAGGATATCCGCGCGCAGCGCGGCAATTGAGTTCACCGGCCGTTACAACAACGCTGACCAACTTCTTGAGGCCGCAAAAAACGCGGCGCTAGGGAAAGACTTTACTTTCCGTCATGGAGGGGCTCCTATCAGCCTGAGCGACCTCTCGGTCCTGGAGGAGGTTCACAAATTCATGAGAGAGCGATTTCAGGACGAAATCGGAGTTATCCTGCAACGTACCTATCAGAGGGTTTAAGGCTAATTGATAAGGTGCCATCGCTCCCCGTCGTAACGAATGCGGCCACGTCGCTTTAGAAATTGCTGTGCGTTCCTCACATGGTGTTTCCATTTCTTCCCAAAATGTACGCCATCTATAATGCGATCTACTGAGTCATCGCATATGTCAGGATGGATACGCTGTATGAGCGGGTGAAGCACATAGGTTGACATGGCGTTTTTCGCGAGCAGAAACAGTATTGTCTCCGAAAGAATCCCGTGTGTCGTTTTCCCCCTTGCACGATGCTTCAAGAGCCGAAAGTGAGCGGCTTGCAGCTTTTCCTTGAATGCTCGCTTTGCCTGGGCACGAATGCTCTGTTGAGCCTTTTGAAAAAGGGCCTTAAGTTCGCTCAATTCCTCCGCTAGGGGTGCAATTTCTGAGGGTGAGATTTTCGCGCCCAGCCGGGCGTAGTCTTCGAAGTCTCTCCGAATTTCGACCACCGCACTGTGATCCCTAAACGCGACGCCATATTCAATATTCCCGTTCACCCCTGGATTCGTTAGGTTGCCCGAGGTGACAACAGCCATCTTTTGGTCCGCTACATAAACCTTGGCGTGAAGGCTAGGCAGATGTATCAAGCCAAAACCTGGCAGGTTCTTACCCAACTCAACAAGGGCTTCCAGATCAGTTGCCCCACTTAAGGCGCTCTCAGGGCGCACGTCAGTGATCAAAACAACTTGAACCTCGTTTTGAAGTCCACGGCTTTGGAGGCAGGATAATATCACGCTAGTCTGTGACTCCTTGACGAATGGCGAGACAAGAAGGAGGTTCTCCCGAACCTCCGACAAAAGCCGAACGAACGTTTCCGTCCACGGACTCTTGACCAAACTGACCGTGCCTGAAAAGTCAGTCATTCCGGAATCCAGCTCATTTTCCCCTCCCCATCAAGGCCTCACTGCCAACGCCGCTTCAGTC
This sequence comes from Acidobacteria bacterium RIFCSPLOWO2_02_FULL_61_28, assembly GCA_001767035.1. Classification (GTDB taxonomy): domain Bacteria; phylum Acidobacteriota; class Terriglobia; order 2-12-FULL-54-10; family 2-12-FULL-54-10; genus 2-02-FULL-61-28. The sequence continues at coordinate 1,335 of MEKR01000185.1, read as the reverse complement.
TTTCGGCCACCGCGCCTGTTGTATTGCTCCCGGCAAAAGGGTCCATAACCAATTCCCCTTCCTTCGTCAGGAACTTGATAAAAAATTCTGCGAGGCCGCTATGCATCCGAGAGGGGTGGGGGCGCAAATCTTGCTCGCGACAATATACCTGGTATTCATCCGTTGCGGCAGTATTTGCGAATGTCAGTACGTTAGAGGGTATAGCCCCATTGTTGTTCTTGAGGAATGACGTGTCTCCGATGTGGTGCTCCGAAGGGCGTCTCCCAGCATTATACCTGCGGGTTTCCAGGAGCTTTAACATCGATGGGCTGTACGGCTTTAGGACGTTGCGGTTGTCTGCATAGGGACGATCTGAGGTGGACATCCACCACACGTGCGTGTATGCGTCCTTGAGACGTATCCGCTCCACGTTGACCCATTGGGCCGGGCTCGGAAGGCGCGCCGGGTTGTAACAAATGAACTGCTGTGCCAGCTTGAGCTTTCCTCGTCGCAAGAATTCGAGCAACGCCTCAAGGGCGAGGGTGGACATCACTGGTTTGCCGGCTTCCCAAGCATTGCCCATCTCCATCACAATGGAGCCATCCGGTTTCAGAAACTGCTCAAAAACGGGTGCAAAACCGGCAAGCCAATTAGTGTATTCGGAGCCTTGAAAGTTGCCGTAGGCCTTCTTCCGGTTTAGAGGAAATGGCGGCGAGGTGAAGATTAGTCGAACCTTCCCCTTATACCTTTTTGCAGATGGGGAAGACAAGAATTCCTCCGCTGAAGCGTGATACATGACGCCTCTTCCCGTTCTGTATGCAGCAAGGGCAGACTGACGAATTGAGTCGCTCACTAAGCTTTGAGAAGATTTGTCGATACAAATTTTCATTCCGATCAAGATTCTACGACACCCGCTCTGTCTATTCAACACCTTCATATTTCATGTTGCAGCAAAATGTGAGCTACGACGACCTGCCGCCCCTACGCGCTGACGATTTCGACCAGTTCGACCTCGAACGTCAAGTCTTTGCCGGCGAGCGGGTGATTGCCGTCCATGGTGACGCTGGTGTCGGAGACCGCCGTGATGCGGACGCGGATGACCCGGCCCTGATTGTCGTGGAGCTGGAGCTGATGGCCCACCATCGGATTCAATCCCACGGCCAAAAGCCCACGGCATCCCGGCTAGCAGGGACCGTGGCTACCCGCCACTACGTGATCTGCGGAACCATGCTAGGGGCACGCCACCACGGTTGACACGAGCGCCCCGGTGCCATCCGCGATGGTGATCCTGGCGCACGTCCCCCCGGGGCTTTTCAAGATAATCCCGGTGGCCACGGCGGATAGGTACACATCTCC
>MEKR01000184.1 GCA_001767035.1 Acidobacteria bacterium RIFCSPLOWO2_02_FULL_61_28 | reverse complement strand
TCTGTTCACCGTGCGCGATAGCGGCAACGTCGGGATCGGCACCTCCACGCCGGGGCAGAACCTGGACGTGGTGGGCAATGCGCGGGCGAGCGGGGACGTCATCGGCGGCACAAGGCTGTGCATCGCTGCCGACTGCCGCACGGCTTGGCCGGCAGCAGGCGGCACCGTGACCAGCGTCTTAGCGGGCACGGGCTTGACGGCAAGCCCCAGCAATCCCATCACTAGCACCGGCACGCTAAGCTTTGACACCACTTTTGGTGACGGTCGCTACTCACAACTGGGCATGGCCAACAGCTTCACCGGCACACAGACGATCACGGGCGGCAACCTCGCTTTACCCAACACGGTGGATGCCACCACGGGCGTGCTCACCTTGGGGGGCAATCGGTTTCTCCACAACTTCGGAACGGGTAATACGTTCGTTGGCGGGAGTGCCGGCAACTTTGCAATGAGCGGCAACAGTAACACCGCTATCGGCGCGAGCGCCCTCACCTCCAACACCTCCGGCATCGAAAACACGGCCATCGGCAGGAATGCCCTCCAATCCAACACCATCGGCGTCGACAACACTGCCCTCGGCGTGAGTACGCTCCAGTCCAACCTCAACGGCGGCGGCAACACCGCTATCGGCGCGGGTATCCTCAACCTAAATATCTCCGGCAACAGCAACACCGGCATCGGCCAGAATGCCCTCAACCTCAACAACACCGGCAACAACAACACCGCCAGCGGCGCGACCGCCCTCCAGAAAAACGCCACTGGCAACAACAACACCGGCATCGGTGTCCGAGCCGGGGTCACCGCAACTCAAGCGAACGCCAACAACAGCGGCTCCGATAACACCTTCATCGGCTACCAAGCCGGGCCGGGAACCTCGACGCAATTGGACAATGCCACAGCGATTGGGGCGAACGCTGTGGTTTCGGCCAGCAACGCGCTGGTGCTCGGCGATAGCGCGGTGAACGTTGGCATCGGGACGGCAATACCGGGCGCGAAGCTGGACGTGGTAGGGAATTTGCGAGCGAGCGGCAACCTGACGGTGGACACGAACACACTGTTTGTAGACGCCACGAATGATCGCGTCGGCATCGGGACGACCACGCCGGGGCAGAAGTTAACGGTAGCGGGGATGATAGAGTCCACGAGCGGAGGGTTCAAGTTCCCGGACGGCACGACGCAGGCAACCGCGGGTGGCGGCGGGGGGGGTACTGCTACCGATGTCGCCTGCGCCAGCCCGTGCATCTCGACGGGAGAGATTGTGGCGAATGCGGTGGACAATACCCTGGTGGCGAACGGAGCACTCAGCCCGAGCAAGATTGCCGGGACAGCAGCGACCCTGGGCAACAACACCTTCACGAGCACTCAGACCCTCTTGACGGGGGCAGACGCCAACAAGGGGTTGATCGTCAAAGGCAACAGCGCCACGCAGTCTGGCAATCTTCAGGATTGGCAGGACAATTCCGGCAACGCACTGGCTTCCATCACCTCCGGCGGCGCTTTCCAAGGCCCGTTGGGGATGCTCCTGACGCACGCAAATTTCACTACGGCCTTTTCAGATACGGATGGTTCCTTCATATCCTACGAGTGGGCGGACGGATTCCAGGAAGTCCGCACAGCGACTTCGAACGGCTCCTACGATGACACCACGAACCTTGACCCCGCCTTTGTGACCGGCATGGCTGACGGCCTGGCGGGCGGACTGAACAAGCCGGGTACGTTTGTCAGCGCTCGCTTCCGCTGGATCACCACGCCACCATCCGACCAGCACAAGCTCTATGTGCTCGCTGGGGGAACGACCGGGGGATTCTTTCTGCAGAACGGATTTGGCTTTAAGGCGGAAGGAAGTACCCTCAAGGGCTTCACCGTTTCGGGTGGGATTCCGAACCCGGTGACTCTGAACCTCGGGAGCCCTCCTCTTCCAGCCCTTTCGATCAATACGTGGGTGGACCTGCTGGCGGTTCGCCGGGGCGCTTCCATCGATTTCTACGTTGATGGAGTCTTGCGGGGCAGCACGGCCAGCACCTTGCCCACGACGGCAGGAAGCACCTATGAGGTGCGGGTCGAAAATGGAACCAGCGGAACGGTTGCGGGGTATCAGATGGGGTTTCTTACGGTCGGGATCTCCATGTTCCCTTAAGGTTCATCGCGCCGCGCAGCAGAGGATATTCCCTTCGAACCGCGATCCGGAACACGCTTTCCATCGGGTGCGTTCGCGGGCTGCTAGGGTCTGTTCCCATCCGCTGCGGAGCCGGGCTGCGCACGCCCCGTGGGAAACTGGAAGTCGAGCTGAACGGAGGTGGATTCGGACTGAATCCGGACGGGCCGCCGGTGTGACCCTTGATTGGCGGGGAGCGTGACCGTGACCGTATAGGTTCCCGGTTCCAGTCCTGTGATGCTGTAGGTTCCGTCCGGCCCCGTGGTCTCCTGCCTGCCCTCTTGACTGCGAGGCCCTCTCCTTGCGATGGTCGCAATGGTGACCCTGGCTCCGGCGATGGCCGCGCCTTGCGCATTGGATACTTTTCCGTGGACTCCGCCGGCACTGGCGACTGCCACCCAAAGGAAAAAAACAATCAAGAGCAAGCTGCACTTCATCGGTAGACTCCCTGCTGCGCCGCGGAAACGCTTCCCCCCAGTTACAATGGGTGGATTCCTTGCGGATCCAAACGCGTCGCAATTGCTTCTATTATAGCTGAATAACCGGCCAGCAAGCGCGGGGCGCAGCCGAGAAGTGAGGTCGGCCCTTTTCAGTGCATTCCAAGAAACCCACTGAAGTTTCGGGCCAGGGCGAGTCGCCAGGAGTGGGCGCGCTCGCGCAGGCGGAACTGGCCGAGGTCGTCGAGGATGGTATAGACGACCGGGATGGCGAGCAGCGTGAGCAGGAAGCAGAGGGTTTGGCCACCGGCGATGACCACCGCGATGGGAGCGCGGGAGTTGCTGCCGGGGCCGGTGCCAAAAGCGGTCGGGATCATGGCGACCACGATCGAGAGCGTCGTCATCAGGATCGGCCGCAGCCGCGCGCGGTTGGCTTCCAGGATCGCCCGGTCGCGGTCATAGCCTTCTTGGCGCCGCAGCCGGTTGGTGAAATCAATCTGCAAGATCGAATTCTTCTTCACAATCCCGAACAGCAGCAGGATGCCGATGGCGCCGTACATGCTCAGGGACTTCCCCACGAAAAACAGGGAGAGCAGCGCGAACGGGATCGCCAGCGGCAACGAGGCCAGGATGGTGATGGGATGGACGAAGCTCTCAAACTGCGCCGCGAGCACCATGTACATGAAGAGGAAGGCCAATGCGAAGGCAATGAAGAAATTGGTGACCGCTTCGCCGAAAAATCTTCCCATGCCGAGGAAGGTGTAATCGTAGCCCTGGGGCAGCCCGGCCTCGGTGACGATGCGCCCGACCTGGTCGAGCGCCTCCCCGAGCGGAGCGTCCGTCGTCAGGTTGGCGTAGAGGAGCACCTGGCGCTGGCGGCCGTAGCGGTCAATCTGCGCGGGGCCGCTGCCGCGCGTGATCCGGGCCACGTTGTCGAGGCGAACCAGATTCCCATTGGCCGCCGGAACCATCAGCGCCGACAGGGATTCGCTCCGTCTTCTCTGCTCGGGCCGGACGCGGAGGCGCACTTCGGAAAGTTCGGCGCCTTCCTTATATTTCGTGATCTCCGCCGTGCCGGAAAGGAACAGGCGCATCGCCTCGGAGATGTCGGAGACCGAGACGCCGAGGTCGGCTGCTTTTTCGCGCTCGATCTCGATCTGCACTTCCGGGTTGCCCACATTGAGCGACGTGTCCGCGTCCCGCAACGTCGGGAGTTGCTTCATCTTCCCCAGTATGTCGCTCGAAAGGCGGGAGAGTTCCGCCAAATCCGGCCCGCGAATCCCCACGCTCACTCCGCTGCCTCGGCCGCCGCCACCGCCGCCCCCCTCCGCTCCGGCCCCGAAAAACCCCACATTCTGCACGCTCAAGATCACGTTCGGAATATCCTGTAGACTTTGGCGGGCCCGGTCCACCAACTCAAACTGCGTCAGGGGGCGCTCCGCGCGCGGCGTCAGGCGGACGTACACGGTTCCGTTCGAGACCGTTCCCCGGCCTCCGGCATTGACGGTCGTGAGCAGGTGCGCGATGTGCGGCAGCGTGCGAAGCCGGTCTTCGACCTGGCGCAACACCGCGTCGGTTCCTTCGAGCGAGGTCCCTTCCGGCGCCTTCACCGCGACTTCGAACTCATCCTGGTCGTCACTGGTCACGAAGTCCTTGCCGATGAAGTAGCCGAGCGGCGCGACGCTCAGGAACGTCAGAACGCAGATCACGACGATGGCGAGGCGGTGCCGGAGGCTCCATCCGAGCAGCCGCATGTAGAGGCGCTCGATCCAGCGATAGGTCCCCAATTCCTTCGAAGAGCGGCGGCGCTTTTCGCCCGTATCCTCCGCGATCTTCAAGTAGCGGGAGCTGAGCATCGGCGTGAGCGTAAAGCTGACCAGGAGCGAGACCGCAATGGCGCAGGCCGCAGTCAAGCCGAAACTCCGGAGCCAGCGCCCGACAAGCCCGCCCAGGAAGATGACCGGCAGGAAGACGACGATCAGCGATAAGGTCGTCGCCATGACGGCCAGACCAATCTCCTTGGTGGCGGCGATGGCGGCATCGTACGGCTTGTACTTCTTCTCTTCGATATAGCGAAAGATGTTTTCGAGGACGACGATGGCGTCATCAATCACGATGCCGACCGCGACGGTGAGGCCGAGCAGGGTCATGGTATTGATGGTGAAGCCGGCCCAGCGCATCAGCAGGAAGGTGGAAATAATGGAAGTGGGGATCGCCAGGGCGGCAATCAGACTGGCTCGCCAGTTGCCCATGAAGAAAAATACGACCACGCTCGCCAGCAAGCCGCCCAGGATTAGGTGCTCGTAGATGGCGTCAATCGAGCCTTCGATGAAGAGTGACTGGTCGCGAATGATCTCGATGCGCAAGTCGGGCGGGAGCGTGGCGCGCAGGCTCTCCAGCCGCGCCTTGACGGTCTTTACGATCTCGACGGTGTTGGTCCCGGACTGCTTGCGGATCAACAAGGTTACGGAGAGGTTGCCGTCGAGACGGGCCAGGTCGCGGGGCTCTTCCCAGGAGTCCTCGACGCGGGCAAAGTCGCGAATCCGGATGGGAACTCCCCGCCGGGTGGTCACAATGACGTCGGCAAACTGTTCGGCGGCAGGAATTCTCCCCAGGGTGCGGACGACCAGTTCCCGCGGGCCTTGGTCGAGCCGGCCGGAGGGAAATTCCACGTTCTGGCGGCGCAGCGCAGTCGCCACCTGGCTGATGCCGATGCCGAGCGCACTGAGGCGGTCCGCGTCCACCTCCACCTGAATGGCGCGCCGGCGTCCCCCGATCAGCGCCACCTGCCCCACGCCCGCCACGCTCTCCAGTTGCTGCTTGATCTGCTTGTCGGCGATCTCGGTGATTTCCCTCAGGCTGCGCTGCCCGGAAACGCTCACCGACATGACGGGCGCCGCATCCGGGTCCATCTTCTCGATGATGGGCGGGTCCACGCCGTCAGGGAGCTGTCGCAGAATGGTCGAGATCTTGTCGCGGACGTCCTGGGTGGCCTCCTCGGAGTCCCGCTCCAGAACAAAGCTCACTACAACGAGGGAAACCCCTTCGCGGCTGACCGAGCGCAGCTCGTCCACCCCCTGGATGGTGTTGACCACTTCCTCGATGGGCTTGGTGACTTCCGATTCCACCTCCTCGGCGCTCGCCCCAGGAAGCGTGGTCGTGATGGTCACATTCGGGAAGTCCATTCGCGGGAACAAATCCACGCCCAGCCCGCGAAACGAGATCACCCCGAGAACCACCAGGGCCACGATGAGCATCGTGGTGAAAACCGGACGACGGACGCACAGAGCCGCCAAGCCCATTAGCGGTTGCCTCCTTGCTCTGTCTCAAGCTGCACCGAGACGCCTTCGCGCAACCGCGTCAGGTTTGTAGTCGCTACCCAGTCGCCCGGAGCCAAGCCCTCGGTGATCTCGATCGTCTCGCCCGTCCGGTCGCCGAGCTTCACCACTTTCTCCCGGATCACGCCGCCGGCCACGGTGTAAACCTTCTGGACCCCATAAAAGGAGAGCACCGCGCTCGCGGGGACGCGGATCACGGAGTCCACTTTGGAAGTCTCCAACCGGCCGCGGGCAAAGAGGCCGGGACGGAGGCGTTCGCCGGGATTCTCGATGCGGGCTTCGAAGGAAAAGCTGCGCGTCTCGGCCAAGCCGGCGCGCGCCACGCGCGTCACCGCGCCGGAAAACCTTTCGCCGGCATAGGCTTCCACCGTCAGCCCGACCCGCGCCCCCGGCTGCACGTGCGGAAACCACCGCTCCGGAATGCTGGCGCGGAGCTTGAGCGGATTCGAACTGGCCAGCGAGATCATCGGCGTCTGCTCGCGGACGGACTGGCCGACCTCGGCCGTTCGTTCCCGCACCGTCCCCGCAAAGGGAGCGCGAATCTGGGTGTCCGCGAGATTCTTCCGGGCGAGCCGGAGTTGAACGCGGAGATTCTCGGCATGGGCTTCCAGGTTGCGGGCCTGCTCGAGCGCCGCCGCGTAGGCGGCCTGGGTGGCCCGGTAGCGCGCCTCCGCGCTGTCGTAAACCTGCTGGGAGACCACGCCCTCGGCTCGGAGCGCCTTCATCCGATCATAATTGGCCTGGGCATCCGCCGCCTCGGCCGCCGCGCGGCGCGCCAGGGAGGACTCGGTCACTTCCGGGAGCGGGTCACTCTCCTGCCTGACTCCCAACTGCGCCAGAACCTCCGCCAGCGCAGCCCGTTGCCGGTCCACCGCCAGTTGATATTCGGTGGAATCGAGCTCGATCAGCACCTGGTCTTTCGCAACACGGTCTCCCAGGTCGGCGTGAATCTTCACGACTCGCCCGGCGACTTCGCTCGAAAGCGCGACTTCCTGGTCCCCGGCGAGCGTTCCGACGACCTCGACCTGGCGGCGGAGCGGTTCGGGCTGAACCTGGACGGCGCGGACGACAATCTGCCCGTCCGGCTGCGCCGTGACGACCGTAGGCTGGCGCGAACACCCGGCAGTCCCGGTGATCACCGCGATCAGCGTCAGTAGGATTCCCGATTGCCGCACCTGCTGCTGTTTCATTTTTACTCAGTACCCTCGTGCGAACCCGTGCCCCCGTTGCGCCGAACCTTCCTGCTAGATGGACGCGATTCCGCCTGAATCGGTTTCAATTCCTGCCGATCCGCCTTCGGACCGGACCGAACCGTCATGCCTTCGAGCCAGATGTCTGTCAGTGTTTCGCTGACGTGCTGCGGATCAAAGCTCTGATAATGCTTGCCGCCGAAGACCTCCTGGATCAGGACATGATAAATCACCATCCCGATGAAACTGCGTGCCGCCAGGAGTGGGTCCACGTTGCGAAACGTTCCCGCCTCGATCCGCTGCCGGATGCCCGCGGCGAGCAAATCGTAACCTTCCGCAAGGAAGGACTCAAAAAATTGCCGCGCCAGACGGTGGTTCTCCAATCCGGTGTGGAGGAGCAGACGAAACATGCCGGGATCCTCCGCCGAATGGCGCAGAATTTCCTCGGCAATGGCGCGGAACAGTTCCGGATCATGCCCGGTGGCGCTCAGCTTTTTCTCTAGTTCCTCCCGTCGAGGGTCGCAGCGGCATTTGTTCTGAATGACAGCCCAGTAGAGTTTTTCCTTGGTGCGGAAATGGCGGAACAGGAGCGCCTCGTTGATGCCAGCCCGCTCGGCGATCCGGCGCGTGGTGGTCCCCTCGAAGCCCAGCCGCGCAAACAGAAGCTCCGCTACCGCCAGAATCTGTTCGTGGCGAACGGCGCGGGCGAGACGATGGACGGTTCGGGCCATAATCCCCCAAAAGTAAGTGAACACTTACATGTTAAGTCGGCGGCGGGAATGCTGTCAACAAGATTTCCAAGGGTCTGGCGCGGCGCCAGCCGCATTTGACCGCCGACCGTCTCAGACCTATAATCATCAATACGAGTCATTACTCGTTTTCTGCGGTGAGCGTAGCTCAGTTGGTAGAGCGCCGGATTGTGGTTCCGGTGGTCGAGGGTTCGAGCCCCTCCGCTCACCCCAAATCAGAAATAATGAGCTTCCCGGCTTGGAAACCTGCTTTCCGGGGAAAGGGACCCGATGAAATCCACTAGAAAGCTCCCTTCGTAGCCGCCACTGTCAACTGTCTCAAAATATGACATGCACAGACGTGTGATTCATCCCACAAGGGGGGCATATCCCCCAACGAGAAGCTTGCAATCCGAGGAACGCTTTGGCAAGTCCGGCTTCGGTTTTAGTGGGCGGGTTTGGAAAGTCCTTTTCACATCAAGACTAATTGCAACTTCTGATTCAAGTTACAGCGCTGCTCAGAGGGGAGGCTCCAGATCATCATGGAGGACCAACTGGGAAGCTCAGCATTGCCAAATTTTTGGACAAGAGATTGCATAAGCTCATACTTGATTGGGGCTGGGGTGAATTAGGAAGTGTTGTCGGATAGTCTGAAAACAGATTTCACGTGGCCAACCAGCATGGCGGGCGGTAGCTGGATCCGGTTCGGGCAATGGGGCACGATTCAGTACTAGGAGGACTTCCAGTCCGATAGCGTGGGATAATGGAGGACACCATGACAGGCCGCAGGTTATTCTCGTACGCTTTTCTTCTTTTAGTGTTACTTGGCGCCGGTCTAACCATTTCCGGTGAGGGAATTGGACCGCAGTATCAAGCCTCCGAGAAGGCTTTCTATCTTCCAGATGCGGATCTGGAGTGGATCGAGCCGGGTCTCAAGCTGGAGATCCGGGACGTGGGGTTTGCACCACCCAATGTCACAGTGACCTTCCGAATCAGTGAGGACCGGAACCGAGGTTTGGATCGCCTGGGGATCGAAACGATCGGAACGGTCAGCACCAGCTTCATCCTGGGGCGGATCAAGCCGGGCGAGTCGCAGTTCACGACCTACCGGACGAACAACCCCACCAGCCCGATCACGAATGTCTCGGCGACTCAGGCTGCTGCCGACGCGAACGGGACGTATGCCAGCCTGGGGGATGGAGTGTACCGGTACACGTTTGGGTTCCCGCTTCCCGCCGATTTTGAAGTGGACTCGACCCACCGGCTGGGCATGTATGCCTCCCGGAACTTAACATCATTCGGCTTGACCAACTATGTGGCCAATGCGACGACGGAATTTGTGCCCTCTGGCGCGCCTGTCACCCAGACGCGGGACATCGTGCGAACGGAAGTTTGCAACAACTGCCACGATCCGTTGGCATTACATGGGGGAGCCCGGCGACAGACCCAGTTGTGCATCCTCTGCCACCAACCCCAGACCACCGACCCCGACACCGGCAACACGGTGGACTTCAAGGTCATGATCCACAAGATTCACCGGGGGGCTGATCTGCCGAGCGTCCAAGCCGGAAAGCCCTATCAGATTATCGGCTTCAACCAGACGCTCTTCAATTTCGGAGAAATCCATTGGCCCCAGGACACGCGCAACTGCACCACCTGCCACCAGGGAGGTACGCAGTCCGACAATTGGAAGACCAATCCCAGTCGGGTGGCTTGCGGCTCCTGCCACGATGATGTGAATTTTGCCACCGGGGAGAAGCATCCCGGAGGGGTTCAGGTGGATGACAGCAAGTGCACTACGTGCCACCCGGCGGACACCGGCCTGGAGTTCGACCTCTCGGTGGCCGGAGTCCACACCATCCCAGCGTTTTCAAAGCAATTGAAAGGACTCAATGTGGCCATCGTGGAAATCACCAACACGAAACCTGGTGACAAGCCCACCGTTTCCTTCACCGTGAAAGACAACGCTGGGAACACGATCGGACCCCTCAGCGGCATTCAGACGTTGGCTCTGCGGCTGGCGGGGCCGACCACCGACTATACGTTCAATGTTCAAGAAGACGCCCGTTCGGCAACGGCTACAGCCACGGGCTATACCTACACTTTCAAGACCAATGCCCTGCCGGCGGATGCCAAAGGGACCTATGCCGCAGGGGCGGAGGCCCGCCGCCAGGTAACCATTCCTGGCCCACTGCTGGGGCAGAACTTCACTGCAACGGAGAGCATCACGAGTAACCCGGTGGTTTATTTTTCGGTGGACGGGAGCGCGGTCCAGCCCCGCCGGAAGGTCGTGGATATCAAGAACTGTAATGTCTGCCACAAACGGCTCGCCATGCATGGCGGCACCCGGACGAACGCGACCGAATACTGTCAGATGTGCCACAATCCGGCGACGGGGGACAATCCCGACGGCTCGCGCACGGCGGGTTTCAATGTACCTCCCGGCACACCGCCGACGTCCATTAACTTCCGGTTCATGATTCACCGCTGGCATACCGGGGAAGAGTTGACACGAGACTTTAAGATTTATCGAACCTTCGGAATCTTTAGCCCCAATGAAGAAGTGCATTTCCCCGGCGACCGCCGCAACTGCTCCAAGTGTCACGTGGGTAACTCCTACATGCTGCCACTGCCCGAGACCATGGCCAATACGCTGGCTCCACGGGAGTTCTACTCTCCGCTGGGGCCGGCCGCTTCGGCCTGTCTGGGCTGCCATGATAGCAAGGATACAGCGGCTCATGCTTTCCAGATGACCGCGCCGTTTGGGGAATCCTGTGCCGCCTGCCACGGCGAAGGCAAGGATTTCGCCGTCAGCAAGGTTCACGCACGCTGATTGGAAAGGAGGATGCAAACAACCGACTTGGACTGGGGTTGGGGATAAGAAAGCGGTCTGCTCCCGGCAGGAGGGGCCGTAACCGAACACGGTTCTGCCTAAGGGCGGGAGCGGTGTTGGAATCCTATTTACTGTAACGGGGGAGGTTCCAATGAAAAGAAGGAAGATCGTTTATGCTTTTTTGGCACTGCTCTTGGTGGGTGTTGGCATAACCACCGCCGGGGATGGTCTGAAACCGAAGTATCAGGATTCGGAAAAGGCCTCTTATCTCTCGGAGGCCGATCTGGAGTGGATCGAGCCAGGTCTCAAGCTGGAGATCCGGGACGTGGGATTTAGTCCTCCCAACGTCATTGTGACCTTCCGAATCAGTGAGGACAGGAACCGAGGTTTGGATCGTCTGGGAATTGAAACGACCGGAGCGGTCAGCACCAGCTTCCAGTTGGCGCGGATCAAGCCGGGCGACACCCAGTACACCGCCTACACGGTTCGGACCCGGACCAGCCGGATTACCGGTGAGGCGGTAGTTCAAGCTACAAGCGATTCCGGCGGAACCTACACTAGCTTGGGCGATGGAGTTTACAGGTACACCCTGGGGACCCGGCTCCCCGCCGACTTCGAAGTGGACGCAACCCATACAGTAGGAATGTTTGCCGTCCGGGACTTGACGTCCTTCGGCTTAAGCTCGTATGTGGCCAACGCCACCGTTGACTTTGTACCGTCCGGGAAGCCAGTGACCCAAGTTCGAGACGTGGTGCGAACGGAAGCCTGCAACCAGTGCCACGACCCGCTGGCAGTCCATACCAGCGGGGCCCGACGGACCACGCAGCTTTGCATCCTCTGCCATCAGCCGCAGACGACGGACGATATCACCGGCAACCCGGTGGACTTCAAGGTGATGGTCCACAAGATCCACATGGGCGCCAACCTGCCTAGCGTGAGTGGCAGGGCCCTCAACATCTTGGGAACTAGCGGAAGTGGCACCGGCACAACTGCCACAGGGTCCACGCAGGCTCCCATTCCCGAGGGCGCCAGGATTGCCGGGAAACCTTACGGGATTGAAGATGAGGATTTTTCCACGGTGGTCTGGCCGCAGGATGTCCGCAACTGCACCACCTGCCATCAGGGAGGTACGCAGTCCGACAATTGGAAGAACAACCCCTCCCGCGTTGCTTGTGGCTCCTGCCACGACAACGTGAACTTTGACACCGGGGAGAAGCATCCCGGCGGCGTGCAAATAGATGACAGCAAGTGCACCATCTGCCACCCGGCGGATACCGGCCTGGAATTTGATCTCTCTGTCGCAGGATCACATACCATTCCCACCAACTCGAAGCGGTTGGCCGGACTGAAACTGGAGATTACGGGGGTGACCAACACGAATCCGGGGGACAAGCCCACGGTGTCCTTTAAGGTCAGCAACACCAAGGGAGATCCGGTGGATGCCACCAAGCTCACCGCGTTGGGCTTTTTGCTGGCGGGGCCAACCGAGGACTATACCTTTTCATCTCTAAACGCGTCCGGTCTTCCGGCGACGGAAAACGCGCTGGCTACGACTAGAGCAACTACCACGGGATTTACCTATACCTTCAGTACCGCTCTTCCCGCCGATGCCAAAGGGACTTACACGGTGGGAGGTCAGTCGTATCGCCTGTTAACCATCCCCGGATCACTCCTGGGACAGAGTTTCAGCGTCCGCGAGAGTTCCAATAACCCACTTTTTTACTTTGGCGTCGGGGGAGCCAAGACAACTCCCCGCCGCGCAGTCGTAGATGTAAAGAAGTGCAATGGTTGCCACAACACCCTGAAGCTGCACGGCGGCACTCGGACGAACACCGATTATTGCGTGATGTGCCACAGACCTAAGGCCGTTGATGACGGGCTGCCCATCAACTTCCGCACGCACATTCACCGCATCCACACGGGAGAGGAGTTGAAGAACGAGTGGACGGTGGGGAGAAATTACAATGGCCTTCGTTTCCCCGGAGATCGGCGCAACTGCGCCTCGTGCCACGTGAACAACTCCAATCAGCTTCCATTGCCGGAGGGTATGGCCAACACAGACTCCCCCGGGCTTTTCTACACGCCGTTGGGGCCGGCGGCCTCGGCTTGTCTGGGCTGCCATGATAGCAAGGATGCGGCGGCTCATGCTTTCCAGATGACCGCGCCGTTTGGGGAATCCTGTGCCGCCTGCCACGGAGAAGGCAGAGACTTCGCCGTCAGCAAGGTTCACGCACGATAGGAGGGGACACATGGCGACGGGGAGGGTTTGGGGACTCAGCAGCTCTCTATTGCGCCATTGCCTGCGGGATGTGTTGCAGGCGGTGACTCCTCGACCCTTCCCTATTTTCCCCTGTTCCGTTTATCATCCTGAGGAAGCGCATGTGCCAGAGTTGGGTGTAGTTGGGTACAGCAGAGAGTTTCGGTTGAGGTGAGCATAGAGATGCGGGTTATGACGGGCCGGTATGCTGCTCGATTCCTGTTGGGGTTGGCTGCGGTTGTATTCCTTTTCGGAAGCACCTCGGCGGCCCAGGGTATCCCTGCCCAGGCCAGCGACTATGTGGGGGTAACTCCGTGCAGCGACTGCCATTTCGCCTATTTCCAACAGTTTCAAAAGGGTTCCATGGCTGCTCTGTTGTCCGACAAGTATCCGCTGGAGCAGCGCGGATGTGAAGGCATCTGCCATGGTCCTGGCCGGGTCCATGCGAATGTGGAAAAGGCAAAGCGGGAACAGGAGGCAGCGACACCCCAGACGACACCCGGGGCGCCGCCACCGCCGCCGCCAACCCTAACACCGGAGGAATTCAAGGCACTCTCGCAGACGCGGCTCCTGGGACCGCCGGGACGCTGGCGCTTCGAGCAGACCACCGAAGAGCAGGAAGAACGGTTTCAGATCTACAACCCCAACCACCAGCCTCCGAAAGAGGTTTCCGACGCGTGCCAGTCGTGTCACCAGAAGGACGAGAAGGCAAGTCTCTTCGCCCGTTCGCGGCACCTGGGGGCGGGCGTTTCCTGCCTGGACTGCCATGATCCCCATTTGATTATCGGGAATCTCCGGGAAGAAGATGCCAGGCCTTCCGCTGCTTTGGAATCCCAATTCTCGGTCCCGAAACGTTCCTTTGAGCACACTTGGCTGGACAATCGTCTGCTCCGCGAGGGGGAACCCAAGTTGTGTTATTCCTGCCACCGGGAGGTGGAGGCACAGTTTCAACTGCCTGTCCGGCATCGTGTCAATGAAGGCTCGGTCAAATGCAGCGATTGCCACAACCCGCACGGCAGCTTGAGCGCCCCGGAGCTGCGCGCGGCCGGCAGCGAAGCCTGCTCTTCCTGCCACGTCGAGAAGCGCGGGCCGTTCGTCCATGAGCACGCCGCCGTCCGGGTGGAGGGCTGCACGGCCTGTCACACGCCGCATGGCAGCATCAACCGCCAGTTGCTCAAGCGGCGGCAGGACCGGCAACTGTGCCTGGAATGTCACACGGCTCCGGAATCGTTGAATGTCCCGCATCCCCGGCTGGGCTTCCAGGCCGCGGGCGAGTGTACCCGTTGCCACATTGACATCCACGGCTCGAACTACCAGAAGCAGTTCCTGCGGTAGGAGCGGAGAGAAACGCGATGATAAAACGGCCCGCTCGCAAATGGCGATCCTGGCGCACTCCGCTGCTGGTTCTGCTGGCCACGTTGGCAACCGCTTGGCTCGCTCCGGCTCAGGAAGAGACTGCACCACCGGAGGAGGAGAAACCACCGCAGCTCGGCCCCTATCAGGTCTCCGCCAGCGGCTCGATCGGCAACCGCTTTGTGACTGTGAACGGGAACCGGGCCAAATACAATCAGTTGCTCAACCTGCACGATGGGTTCCGGGTCTTCAGCGGCGACTTGGCGTTTCATCCCGTAGAAGCCGGCCAGGGCTGGTTTGATCGCCTTTCGATTACAACCCAGAACCTGGGCGGCGACCCGTTTCCGGTCCTCCGCGTCGCCCTCCGCAAGAATGGCGTTTACGAACTGACGGCTGGCTACCGGGCCACCCAATATTTCTACGATTTGCCGCAGACGGACTTCACCCCCAACCGCGGATGGCTGGACCGCCGCCGGTTTGCCGACGTGGAGTTGCGCTATACGCCGTTCCGCAACGTGCGCCTGCGCTTCTTCTACAACCGGACCGAGCGGGAAGGCAATGACCTCGCCACGGGCCCGTTCTTCTATTTCCCCCAGGCAGCCAACGTGTGGGGAGCCTTTGGGCGCGCCGACCGCACGGCGTGGGCGATCCCGCTGCGGGAGGAAGCCAACTTGTACGGAGGCGGGATTGACGTGCGTTGGAAGAAAACCGATCTCCATCTGGAACAAAGCTACCGTACCTATAACAACCCCGCCAACCTGCAAGGCTTTGCCGGACGCCCTGTGGAAGTGCTCGGGCCAGGCTCTCCGGCCCGGAACATCGTCATCACGCGATGGGATTCCTTGGCCGAGTTCAATATTCCCATGACCAGCCTTCGCGTGGAACAAGAGGTAACCAGTCGCCTCCGGCTGCGCGCCGCGTATCTCTACCAGCACGCCAGCGGGCCGACGCGACTCAATGGCTCCGTGCAGGTTCCGTTGCCGGAAACGCCCGCCGGCGCCACGGTCAACTACGCCGGCACTGGGTCCACCGACATGACCAGCCACACCTCCGAGGCGGGGTTCACGTTGAAACTCTTCGAGGCGCTGGACCTGATCTCCGATTATCGCTACCAGACCTACACCCAGACCGGGCGGCAATCGCTCACCGGGTCGAGGACTGATTTCCCTGCTCCGGTTCCGCTGGGCGACAACACACTGCGATGGGATTCCGGGTTGCACACGCTCGACACTCTTCTCGCCCTGACGCCCTATCCGACCCTCAGCCTGCGTGCCGGGCTGCGGTTTCTTAAGCAGGATGTTGTCCGCAAAGAGGACGGCCGGATCGCGCCCGGCACCCGACGGAGTTGGGCTTACTCGCCGGTGATCAACGCCTCGTTCAAGCCCAGCTCGATGCTCCGGTTGACAGGGCAGTTCGAGCAGCGCACGGCGGTGGACCCCTATGTCCGGATTTCGCCCGAGAGCACCGTCGGTTCGAACGTTCGCGTGCGCTTCTATCCATCCGATCGCTGGGGCATTGACAATACGTTTTCCTTCCGAAATCAGGAAACCGACCTGCTCGATTTTCAGATGCGCTCGCGGACGAACTCCACCAGCCTGTGGTTTCAACCGCTGTCGCAATTGGGTCTGAACGCCGGGTTCACCTATTCGCGGTTCCGCAGCGAGAACACGGTGCGCTACCTGCGCGGGACCCCGCCGCTGACGGGCCTGCTCTCGACCGACCAGACCATTGACCGCAGCTATTTCTGGGGCATCCAGACGCGCCCGGCGGCTAACCTGACGCTTTCTTTCTCCGGGCAGTTCATTCGCGCGACGGGCCGGAGCACTTTCAGCGGCGAGTCGAGCAGCTACGGACCGCTCACCTGGCCCGCCTGGAATACCGAGATTGCGTATCAGACGCAGAGCGTCGGACGGCTGGTTTTCGGCTGGCAGCGGTCCTACTACCTGGAAGACCTGTTCCGCGCCACCGACTTCCGCGCCAACGCGTTTCAGATCCGGTGGGACTTCTCCTTCTGAAAATCCTTCTGCCCCGGCTGGAGTTTTGCGTTCGGGGAGCGGTGTAGCAAATGGCAGCCTCTCCCGCGCGCCGCATTTCCCAAGCGTTCTCGTGTTAGAATCCAACCGTGGAACCGGAACGCCTGGAGATCCCGCTGTTTCGCCCCTACAAAAAACTCATTGAGATCACAATTCAAGGGAAGAAATTCCAGATTCCGGAGAATCAAATGCTGCTCCGCGCCTTCCAGTATCTCTGTCCGGACACCATTCCCTACGGGCGCTATTGTTGGAACGAGGAGTGCCAGTACTGCCGGGTGAGCGTCAAACGGCCCGGATCGCAGAAGGTCACGCAAGCCCTTTCCTGCAAGCTGATGGTCGAGGAAGGACTGGAAATTCACGAACTCGCCGAGGAGCTGACACGGAACCTGCGCCCGCTGTTTCAACCCGCCCCGGAAGAAACGCCGCCGGGGGAGGAGTCCGGAGCAAGCCACGGCCCCGCGCCAGGCGCTCAGCCGGGGGGCCGGGGGAGCCGGGAGTCAGAAGAAAAGCGGGGATGAGTGGCCGATAAAAAGACTCCGGGGTGGATGCACGGCGAATCGCCTCATACTAACCACTAATCACTTATCACTAATCACTGTATTTGCCCGCTGGCCGGGCAACCAGCCTTTGTTCGCCGGAGCGTCCCAGGCGAAAGCATGAAACTCGTTGAGGGTCGTGAAACGCAGCCGCTCGTAGAAGCTGACGGCGCTGCGGTTCGATTCGGTGACGGAGAGAGTGACGGTACGGAAGTTTTGTTCCCGCAACTTTGCCAAGACGCGGTCCATCAGCACCGAGCCAATGCCGAGGCCTTGGAATTCCGGTTCCACGCACAATTGGGTGATGTGGGCGACGCCCACTCCCACGGCCGACGTCAGAACCATGCCGCACAGCGTCGAAGAGCCGGGACGAAACGCCAGCAACGACCCGCTCTCCCGGAAGACCCCGCATCCGGGATAGCGAACGATGTTTTCGAGAAAACGCAGCGCCCCGGCCTGCGAGCGGTACTGGTCGCTGATTTCACTGTCCACGTGGCCGTGATAGGCGCTCGTGATGAGCCGGGCGGCTTCCGCGAACCAGCGCGGGTTCCAGCCGACAATCTCCACCTCGGGGGAATGATTCGGAGACGGAGGGATGCTGTCTTCGAGCGACAATCCCATGAACCTCCGCGCGTGGCTCCGAAAGTTCTGGCCGGCAAACCACTGCCGGACGGCTTCGCCGCCGAAATTCATCAACTGCGCCTCGATCCGCCGAATGCCGGGCGTGGCTTCCAGGGTCTCGATGACGTGCGTCATCAGGCGAACCTCGGTAGGGCCGTTGCGAAACGGATTGCTGACAAAGGCGTCGCCGATCAGCCCCTTGTAGTCTTCATAGACAAAGAAGCTGTAGCCGACCGTGCGGCCTTCCTCGACGGCGGCGTAGCCCGTCAGCGCGCGGGCGTCCGCAAAGCGCAGGATCAGCGCGGCCGTGTGCGAGTAGTCCCATTGGAGGCGGCTCTGCCAGAGCTGTTGCTCCTCGGCAAGCAGCGGCTCCAGGTCCCGAGAGCGAAGCTGACGCAAGTCCAGAATTTCCATAGATTGCGGGAAGCCGCGCCCATTATAGCACCGCCGGTTGCTCCGGGACTTCCATCCCTGCTTCACCACGAAGGTCGCGGTAATCTTCTCCCTTTAGCCCTCCCGCCTCTTGCGAGCCGAACCGAAGCGTGTTACACTGTAACACATGAAGACCACCCTCACGATCCGGCTGGATGACGAACTCGAACGCTGGCTGAAACAGTTGTGTCAGCAAACCGGCCGGAACCGCAGCGAGATCGTCCGCGATGCCCTGCGCCGGCAGCTTTCGCTGCTTCGGTTCGAGCATCTGCGGCGGCGGGCACTGCCGTTTGCAGAAGCGCGCGGCTACCTCACCGACGAGGACGTTTTCCGGGACCTTTCGTGAGGGTCTTCCTCGACACGAACGTTCTTGTCGCGGCCTTCGCCACGCGCGGCCTCTGCGCCGACGTGCTGCGCGATGTGCTTGCCGAACATGAGCTTGTGGTGGGCGAGGTGGTGCTGGCCGAACTTGGGCGAGCGCTCACACGCCGGCTGCGGCTCCCCGAAACTGCCGTCGAAGAAATTCTGGAATTCCTCCGCGAGCATGAGGTCGTGCCGAAACCCAAAGAGCCGGCCTCGCTTCCGGTTCGGGACCTGGCGGATCGCTGGATTCTGGCCTCCGCTCTCGCCGCCCGCGCCAATGTGCTGATCACAGGGGACCGGGACCTTCTCGACATCGCCGCCCCGGCGCCGCTTCGCATCCTTGATCCGCGCGCCTTCTGGGAACTCGCCCGGCGACGCCGCTAGACCGGAAACTCGGCGGCAAAGTCCTGTCCGGCTTCCGCACCTGGGTCGCGGAAAACTTCTCCATCTAGCCGATTCATTCAAGCCGCAATTTGCCGGTATAGATGGCCATGCCCACGGCGGCGTCCATATTCATTTGGGCGAGGGCTTCGACTTCTTGCATTGTGGTGATGCCGCCGGCGGCGGTGATGGGAAGGTCAGTAGCAGCGCGTAGCTTGCGGAACCAGCGCAGGTTGGTCCCTTGCATCATGCCTTCTTTGTCCACGTAGGTGCAGAGGAAGCCGGAGCAATAGGGTTCGAGTTCGGAGATCACGTCTTCGGCGCGCAGGCCGGTGCGGGCGCGCCAGCCTTTGACGACGATGCGCCCGCGGCTGGTGTCGAGCGCGATCATCAGGAGTTTCTTTCCGACGGCGCGCCGGGCCGCCGCCAGAAATTTCTTATTGATGCCGTGCTCCTCGAAGGCTGCGGTGCCGATGATGATTTGCTTTGCGCCCAACTCCTTCAATTCGCGCACCCGCTCGACCGTGCGGACGCCGCCGCCGACGCGGCACGGCCGTTTCCGACAGAGCTGCGCCACGAGCCGGTCGTTGTTTCCGTGACCCATCGCGGCATCGAGATCAATCACGTGGATAATGGGGAAGCCGCGAAACTTGCGCAGCATCTCCTGGGGGTCGGCTTCGAGGGCTTTCCGGCGCCCGCGCACTAGCTGCACGGCCTTGCCGTCCATCAGGTCAATGCAGGGGACGATCAAGACCAGTCTTCTTTCGACGCCTTCTTCTTCCGCCGCACCAGGATTACCACCACAATCGCCAGCGCCAGCACGCCAGCGACGATGCGGATCAGGTTGGTCGAGTCCCCGCCGCCTTCGGGGGTCGCTTGCAGCAGCCATAAGGCAAGAGCCATAGCCATGTCTCCCACTATTGCAATAATTGTAAGTCGCGCAAAATCGAAAGGACGCCCGGAGCCAGGATCACCACGAACAGCGCCGGGAGTATGAACAGCACAATCGGAAAGATCATTTTAACAGCGGCCTTGTTGATTGCGGCCTCGATTTCGAGCCGGCGCTTGGAGCGCAGCGAATCGGCATAGATGCGCAAGGCCTGCCCCAAGCCCGTGCCGAAGCGCTCGGCCTGCACGATCATGCTCGCCAGCGAGCGGATGTCGAGCAAGCCCGTGCGCTGGGCCATGCGCTGGAAGGCCACCGAACGCTCCTGGCCGGCCTGCACCTCGAGCGTCATCATGTAGAATTCGTCGGCAAGTTCCGGATAAACGAAACGAATTTCTTCGCTCACCCGCGCGATGGCCTGGTCGAGCGACAACCCGGCTCCGAGCACGATGCTCAGCATGTCGGTGGTGTCCGGCAGCGCCGCCATCAGGCTCAGCCGGTGGCGCTTCCGCAGCGAGACCAGGACCTGGTCGGGAATGAAATACCCGAGGACCAGGGCCGCCGCCAGGCCGAGCAACAGGATCGAGGTCTCCTCGCTCCGGAGCGCGGCGTAGGCCGCCCCGAGCAATCCCAGCGTAAACACGAGCGACAGCACGCCGTACACTTTGACGACGTTCGGGCCGCGGATTCCGGCGCGCATCAGCTCGATCTCTTTCTGCCGAAACCAATCTTTCCCGAAGATCAGGCCATAGGTGGATTGGAGGAGAAAATCCCAGATGTCTCCGGCCTGATGCGGGCCGGCGCTCGCTCCCATCGCGCGCTCCTGGAGTTCCTCGATGCGGCGGGCCAGCGCGTCGTCGCGCGTGCGGAAATAATAGTGCACGCCGGCGGCCAGCAGCGTGAAGCAGGCGAGCGTGCTCAGCAAAAACAGCAGCGCCATCGGAAGCGGCATCAGAGCCTCACCGAACCAACCTTTCGGATGAGCAGGATTCCGACCAGCTCCGAAAGGATTCCGTAAATCAAGAACCGGGAACCCAGCGGCGTCAGCCACAGCACCGAGATATACTCGTACCGCAGGAAATAGAAGAAAACCCCGGTGAACACCGGCAGGCCGCAGAGCAGCGCGGCCGAGAATCGCTGCTGCGCGGTGTGGGCGCGCAGGCGGGCGCGCAGTTGCAGCCGTTCGCGGATGACCGCCGAGAGGTTCTCCATCACGGTGACGATGTTGGCGCCGGTCTC
>MEKR01000183.1 GCA_001767035.1 Acidobacteria bacterium RIFCSPLOWO2_02_FULL_61_28 | reverse complement strand
CTTCCGTTCGCACTTCCCCCTTGACGACGTGCGCCAGGTTGAACGGGCTGCGCTCAAAGTACGCCCGCTGCATCTCCGGCGTAATCTTGTCGTAGGGCTGCGTGAGAACTTTTTCTAACCGTCCCACCTTCCGCTCGTCGTAGCGGAGGGCGGCGAACGGGACAACTACTGCCATGAATCTGCTCCCGCTTTCCATTCTAACCGTGGTTTCTATTTTGGCATGAAGTCCACTGCCAGGAAAGCGCCCGCCGTGGGCTGCCTCGAACGTGCTCGTGCTGGAAGTCTATTGCAGAATTTCGTGCAGGACGCGGCCTACGGAGCCGTTGGGGGTTTCGACTTCGAGCAGGGTAGCGAGCGTGGGGGCCAAGTCGTTCATCGAGACGTTCTGTGAGTATCGGCCCGGCCTGACTCCCGCTCCCATGATGATCAGTGGTACATGCGTGTCGTAGGAATAGGGTGTGCCGTGCGTGGCGCCGGTGCTGGCGCGTATCCAGTACGGCTCCAGCAGAATCTCGAGGTCGCCGGAACGCTCGGGGTTGAAGCTGCGCAGCACGCGCTGGGAAAATAGGTCGCCGTTCGTTTCCCCCTCCTGGAGCTGGTTCCAGGTGTAGACCCGCAGCACGTGTGGCACCGGCGCTGCCGCCCGAGCCGCTACGCGCCGCACTTCGGCGAGGTCGAGTTCCCTCGCCGCGATGAGGGCGTGGTTCAGATAGGGCGACGTTCCTGCGGTGGCCAGAATCCACTTGCCGCTGCCGTAGGTTTTATCGAGCGCTTCCTGGATGGGATTGAACAGGGCAGCCGATTCCATGCGCCCGCCGGGGAGTTTGCGTTGGCGCAGCAATTCGGGAAGCGGGGCCACGCCGTGGTCAGAGGTCAGGATCACCAGAACCTGGCCGAGACCGATGGTCTGATCAATCTGCGCCAGCAGAGTTTCGATCAAGCGGTCGGTGCGGACCGAGATGTCGCGGACGGCGGGCGAGTCTGGCCCCACGAGATGGCCGACCGCATCGTTGGAGGAAAAACTGACGCTCATTACATCCGTAACGCCGCGCTGCCCGAGCTTTTCAGCCGCGAGAACCTGCTGTGCAAACTCGGCCAGCAGGTCGTTGCCGAAGGCCGAGTTGTAAACGGCCTCGTAAAGCGCCGGCCCCGCCGCAGGCGGCATTTGGAGCATCCTTGCGTTCCTTTCGCCGGGCACCTCCCATTTCTTCCCCGCGTATTGGTCCGCCGGGCGCTTCTGATTGACCGCCTTCACCCAGGCGGGCAGATCCGAAAAATAATAGGTGCTGCTGACGAAGTTGCCGGTTTTGTTGTCGAACCAATAGGCCGCGTCCGCGGTGTGGCCCACGGGAAGAATGGCGGAGCGGTCCTTCAGGGAGATGCCGATGACGCGGCTGGCGCCGCCGTTCGCCATTTTCAGCTCATCGCCCAGTGTGCTGACCAGCATCCGGCGCGGGGAGGAGCCTGTTTCGGGCGATCCTCCCAGCAATTGCACGCTTTCGTCCGAGACGCTGGTCACTTGCTTGCCGGACTCGCGGTCGTACCAGTCATTGCCCATGATCCCGCTCAAAGCCGGCGTCGCGCCGCTCAGCAACGTGGCGTGGCCGACGGCGGTGACGGTGGGGTAATGCTCATGGTGGGCGCCGGTGAAGACCGCTCCGCGGGTGAGCAGCCGGTAAATGCCCCCCGTGTACTGGTCGCGCCAGCGCGTCAAGTAGTCATAGCGAAATTGATCTACCACGATGAGCAAGACAAGTTTGGGGCGCGCCGGGGAGGAGCGCTGCGCGCGGGAGGCTCCCGAGCCGAGCAAGGAAACCAGCACCGCGAGCAGCAAGACTGCCAAAACACGTTTCTGAAAGCGCGGCATGAGACACCTCAGGCGGCACTCACTCTGTGCACATCGAGCGATCAGAAGCTACTCAAAATGTGTAGAGCGGGGTTCATCGCAAGTCGAACCGATTCCGAGCCACGAGCGTAAGTCAGAGATAGCTATCATTCTAGGGCTCCCGTAAGGGCACGGTTTCAACCGTGCCGATAAGCTCCCCCTTCGTCAGGGGTTTTAACCCCTGAGGGAAGTCGTTTGTGGGAAAGCGGCCGCATGCGGAACACCAGGGGTACTCTTTGGCGGAGAGCGCCAATCCCGCCTTCACGGGATTTGCTTCAATGTATCGCACGTGATTCTGGTAATCTTGCGCGTCGCGGATGTGGTGATCCGTGTAACCTCGTTGCCAGACCGGCAAGCGGTAGTTCAACGCCTGCGAAATTCGCCTGGCTGACCCACCCTTCACGAATTGCACTGCCCGCTCCAAGCTGATATTCGGTCCGGGCGTAAGAATCAAATGGATATGATCGGGCATCAGCACGAATGAATGCAGGAGGTAGCTCTGTTTGTCTCGATAATGGAACAAGGTTTCAATCACAATCTCACAGACGGGAGGTTTTATAAAAAGCTTCCGGCTTTCCCACGTGCGGGAGGTCACAAAGTATGTTCCCGGGATGTAGGTGCGTCTCGCTGGAACTGCCATTGGACCCTCAGCGGTTAAAACCGCCTCCCATTCCCGATTCGTTGCGGCACGGTTGAAACCGTGCCCTTACAACCACTCAAGAACGGGCTTTGCCAATCGGCCTATTTCAAAAAAGCGTTTCAGCAAATGTAAGGGCATGGCTTCAGAGTCTGTGTGATCCCGCCCTGCGGGATCGTAAGGGCACGGTTTCAACCGTGCCGTAACTTCCGCAAAATCAATAGGGGCTTTAGCCCCTGAGGGTGCGTGTTCCTGGTTATCACACAGACTCTTCAGCCATGCCGCAAATGCCGCGCCAGCGATCCGGCGTTAGCCGCTGAGGTGCGCTTGCCCTCCCGTGAGGATGTTGTGAGCCGGAAATACATAACCTCAGCGGTTAAAACCGCTTCCGTTCCCTCGTTGCTTTCGGCACGGTTGAAACCGTGCCCTTACAACTGCTCAATCATGCGGCTAAGCCGGAAACTCGGTGTGAAACTGCCCAATGATGTTCAGCACGGTCTCGCTCAATCGTCCAAGCGTTTCTATGACCCTACCTCCGTAAGCTGGCGGCCCATGATCGAACGCTACATCAAACGCGAGACTTGCTTTCACATCCATTTGCGGAGGGATACTAAGGATAGTATTCCCGTGGGTAATTCGCCCTAATTCTGCGCCGTCTTCGATTGGGCCGCTCGGTTGCTTGGAGAGGATTTTGTATCCATGGCGGAACGCTTTCGGCCACATAGGGGAATCGTTGATACTAGAGAGAACATCATCCAATCCAACAAAGCACACGGTCAGGTGCAGATGGCGATGCTTGTCGATGTTCCAGAGTTCTTCAAGAACCACAAGCGGCTCCCGTTCGGGAGCATTCTTCCCTGTGACAAACGGTTGCAGCGCCTCGATGTTTTTGGAGAGACTTGGCCTGATTCCCCAGAGATTTTTTCCCGCGGCCTTCGCCCAACTCGCAGGTTTAATGATAATTGGAAAGCGAACATCACGCCACCGCGAATTATACGGGAGCGGGTCTGCGGGCGGGCTTCCCTGTTGGAGGATAGTCAATTGCCAGACGAGATTGTCAAGGGCCGACCGAAGGTTATTGACTGCATCTCCGATGAGCAATCCCCATTCCCTGAAGGGAGCATCCTTGCGGACTCTGCCTCGCACAATATACTCGCGAGTATTCGGGTCCAGAACAACTTCAATTCCATATGCCCCACCACCGACAAAACTGTTGACGGCATCTGCCAAATTCCGGACATGGACGACCGCCCTCTCCAATTTGGCACAGAAATCATACGGCGGAAGAGAAGAGGTGGTAGCGGTGAGGATGGATTGTGTTGACATTCTCATGTTAAAGCCAACGGCACAGAACCCGTGTCGTGGCTACCCCTCCGTGATAAGTATGGACTGCTGCGGTTCATCTCGCCGCCAAAGACCGGACGGCTTCGGTCAGGGCTGCTTCCTGTTCGGGGAGCACGGTGCGCAGGTCGAGCAGCACCGTGTCATCCTCGACGCGGGCGATCACCGGCGGCTGCCATCCGCGCAGGCGCTTTTCGAGAACCGTTGCGCTCTCGGTCGCATGGCGCACCGCAACGAGGCGCGTAGGGAGCGTCTGGCCCGGCGCGGAGCCGCCGCCGAGCACCGAGAGGCCGTCCACTAATTCGAGGCGCAGTGCACTTGTGCCCGCTCGCTCATCCCTCGACAAGCTCCCTTCGACTGCGCTCAGGGCAGGCGGGGCAGGCTGCTCACGGCTCGGATTGCCCGCTCGCTCCCGCTCGCGGCTCGGATTCGCTTGGCCCTGTCCGCAGGCAGCCACGAACCGCTCGGCTCTCTGTTCCACTTCCTCGCGCGTCATCCGAATCATGCGCAGAGCCGGGATGCGC
Source organism: Acidobacteria bacterium RIFCSPLOWO2_02_FULL_61_28 (assembly GCA_001767035.1). Lineage (GTDB taxonomy): Bacteria > Acidobacteriota > Terriglobia > 2-12-FULL-54-10 > 2-12-FULL-54-10 > 2-02-FULL-61-28. The sequence goes on along the minus strand of MEKR01000183.1, from coordinate 7,154 downwards.
TCCGGACGGTCCAGCCAGTAGGCCTGCAAGGTGGCTTCGAGAACCGCATAGGTCAGCTTGTCCACGCGCATCGCGCGGAAGAGCGGGTTGCGGCGGATGCGCTCGACCAGCTCTTTCTTGCCGGCGATCACGCCGGCCTGCGGGCCTCCCAGCAGCTTGTCGCCGCTGAAGCTCACCACGTCCACGCCGGCCTTCAAGCTCTCACCCACCGGAACCTCGTCCTCGATCCCTTGCGCCGCCATCGAAACCAGGCAGCCGCTTCCGAGGTCCTCAAACACGGGGATGCCGGCCTTGCGGCCCAGCGCGACGAGTTCTTCCAGGCTGGGGCGCTCCGTGAATCCGACCACGCGGAAGTTGCTCGGATGCACGCGCAGGAGCAGCTTGGTTCGTTCGTTGATCGCCTTCTGATAATCGCCGATGCGGGTGCGGTTGGTGGTGCCGACCTCGCGCAGCACGGCCCCGCTTTTCTGCATGATCTCGGGGATGCGGAACGAGCCGCCAATCTCGATGAGTTCGCCGCGCGAGACGATAACCTCGCCGCCCTCGGCAAGCGTATTCAGCGTAATCATCACCGCCGCCGCGTTGTTGTTGACCACAATCGAGGCCGGCGCGCCAAGCAACGCCTCCAGGACGCGCGAGATATGGACATCGCGTTCGCCGCGCCGCCCTTGGTCCAAGTCGTATTCGAGGTTCGAGTATTGCGCCGCCACCTCGACGGCGCGTGCCAGAGCCTCGCGGGAAAGCGGAGCGCGGCCGAGATTGGTATGCAGAATGACGCCGGTGGCGTTGATCACGGGCCGCAACGAATAGGCCAGGGCTTGCTCGACGGCTTCCCGGACGCGGGTTTCGAGCAGGGCTTCGGAAATCTCCGGCCCGGGATGGGGCCACTCCCCGTCGCGGATTTGCTGCCGCAGCCCGCCCAGCACTTCGCGGACCCGCTCGGTTACGAAACGGCGACTGGTTCGCTCGATCAGGTCGCGGAGTGTCGGCCAGCTCAAAACCTCTTCCACGGCCGGAATCCGGCGAAAGCGTTCCTCGGGGACGCCCGCCGGAGGAGAACTGGCAAGGGAGTGCCGGGTTGGTTTTCGTTTCGGTGCGGGAATTTTCCTGCCCCCTGTTCGGAACCGTCCGAAATTTCCCTCTAAGAATAGCACACTCCCTCGAACGGCCCTTTCACCGGGAAATCCATCCGTCCGAGAAGACCGAGAGAACCAAATTGGCCGAAGAACCGAACAGGCCGGGTCGCCCGCCAGTGTCCCTCCGAATTTGTGGTATAGTAGTGTTCTTTTCCGGTGTTTTTCGATGACCACTGACGAACAGCTTACCGCGCTGGAGGACAGCCTCCGCCGGTTGAAGATCGAGTACGACATTTACTTCAACGGCTCTTCGCCCCGGCCTCCCAACGACACCGCCTGGCGGGTGGATAACCTGGTGAAGCGACTGGCCGATGCCTCCGGAATGAACTACGGTCAACGGTTTCGCTACAACGCCCTGGCGTCGCGCTACGCCTTGTTTTCCGAGCTTTGGAGGCAACGGACTCGCAACAAGGAGGAAGGCCCGCGCAAGACGGCTGCCGAGTTGCGCGAGGATCAAAAGAAGGCCCCCGCCTTCCGAGTCGAGTGGAAGGACCCCGCCACGGAGACCGACAAGGTGGACAAGCTGTTTACGGCCCTGGTCGAGGCCAAGCGGAAAGTGGGCGAAAACGCCGACAATCTTGCCCCGGAAGCGTTCAAGAAATTTGTCCAGCAAAAGACGGCTCAACTCCAGCGCGATTTCCGGTGCGAACAAGTCGAATACGTCGTGGAAGTGGAAGATGGACAGGTCAGGCTGCGAGCCAAGGGCCTCTAGCGGGGAACAGTCCGTTCCCTGGTTTCCCAAATCAGACATCCATAAGGAGACGCACTCTTGAGCCAGATTTCGCGTGCGGTAATCAGCGTGACGAACAAGACGGGCGTAATCGAGTTCGCCCGCGGACTGCGGGACCAGAACGTCGAAATTCTTTCGACCGGCGGCACGGGACGCCTGCTCCGCGAAGCCGGAATCGCGGTGAAGGACGTGGCGGAAGTGACGGGGCTGCCGGAAATGCTCGACGGGCGTGTGAAGACGCTCCACCCCGTGCTCCACGCCGGCATCCTGGCACGCCGCGACAACCCCGAACATCGCCGCACCCTCGAGCGCCAATCCATCGGCTTCATTGACATGGTGGTGGTGAACCTCTATCCCTTCGAGGAAGTGGCCGCGCGGCCGCAAGCGAGCTTCGCCGAGTTGATCGAAAACATTGACATCGGCGGCCCCACGATGATCCGGGCCGCGGCAAAAAACTTCCAGGACGTGGCAGTGGTCACCGCGCCGGAAGACTATGCTGCGATCCTGGACGAGATGCAACGCTGCGCGGGACAACTTTCCCGAGAGACCCTGTGGAGCCTCGCGCAGAAGGCGTTTGCCTACACGGCCCGCTATGACTCGGCCATTACCCGGACCCTCTCGGCCCTGGATCACACCGGAGCGACAATTGTTGCGCCGGAACGCGCGTTGTTCCCCGAACGTTTGGAGATGCGCTTCGACAAGCTCAGCGAGTTGCGGTACGGAGAGAACCCGCACCAGAAGGCCGCGCTCTACGCTGCATCCGGCAATCAGCGGGGCGGTCTCGCCCGGGCGCGGCAACTGCAAGGCAAGGAACTTTCCTTCAATAACCTGGTGGATTTGGAAGCGGCTTGGTCGCTGGTCCGGGAATTTTCCGAGCCGGCCACGGCCATCATCAAGCATACCAACCCGTGCGGCTGCTCTGCCCAGCCAACTTTGGCCGCCAGCTATCTGAGGGCCTACGAGACCGATACCGTGTCGGCCTTCGGTTCCGTGATCGGCTTCAACCATCCGCTCGATGCCGAAACAGCCGAACACGTCGCCAAGCTCTTCGTCGAAGCCATTGTCGCGCCCGGCTACAGCCGCGAAGCCCTCGAACGGCTTGCCGGCAAGAAGAATCTTCGGTTGGTGGAGGTGGACCGTTCCGTCTCGATGGAAGGAGAACTTCACCTGGAGCAAGTGAGCGGAGGGCTGCTGATTCAGGAGAAAGACCGCCACGTGCTTCGGCGGGAAGATTTGAAGACCGTGACCGTCCGCCAACCCACCGAGGAGCAGATTGCCAGCCTGCTGTTTGCGTGGAAGGTGGCCAAGCACGTCAAGTCGAATGCCATTGTGTTTGCGCGGGATGGACAGGTCGTGGGGGTCGGGGCAGGCCAGATGAGCCGGGTGGACTCGGTCCGCCTCGGAGCCAGCAAGTCAGTCCTTCCGCTCGCAGGGACCGTGCTGGCCTCGGATGCGTTCTTCCCCTTCCCCGACGGAGTGGAGGAAGCCGCCAAAGCGGGCGTCGTCGCGGTCATCCAGCCCGGCGGCTCGATCCGGGATCAGGAAGTGATTGACGCGGCCAACCGGTTGGGCCTGGCGATGGTATTCACCGGCGTGCGGCACTTCTGGCATTGACGCTCCCGGAGGCGCACTTTGGTCGCTCGTTCGCTGAAACCGGCAGGAAATCATAAATCCTAAACCCCAAATCCTAAACAAATCCCAATGACCCAAAGTCCAAATTCCAAAACCGGAAATGAGTTGGAAGAACGGACCCGCCTGGAAGAAATCCCTTTGGGATTTAGGATTTGGGGGTTTTGAATTTGTTTAGGATTTAGGGTTTGGGATTTAGGATTTCACACTTTTCCGAAATGATCGCTTTTTCGTTTTGGCTCGTCCGAGTTAGGATATACTGTGTGTAGCAACGTGAGGGACGCGAGAGAGATGGCGGGGCCTTTCGGCGAACAGAGGTTGAGGAATCATCCATGAACTATTTCAGGCGAGGGCAGGGCGCGGCGACGTGGGTTCTGCTGGCGGCGTTGACGGCCGCCGGGACGACTGCGTCCGCCAGGCAGCAACCGGGAACCGAACGCGCTCCGGGCGAGAGTGCGGCCGCCGGGCAGGCGGTCCAGCCCGACAAGGGGCAAGCCTACTATCACTTTACCCTCGGCCACCTCTACCAAGAACGCGGAACCCTGTTCAACCGTCCTGACCTCCTTTCGAAAGCGATTGAGGAATTCAAGCTGGCCCTGCTCTACGACCCCGCTTCTTCGTTCCTGGGCATGGAACTGGCCGACCTGTATGCCATGACCGGGCGCTGGCGTAGCGCCATGGATGAAGCCGAACAGGCCGTCAACCGCAACCCCGACGATGCGGAGGCCCGCCGGCTGCTGGGGCGGCTCTATTTGCGGATGCTGACAGCGGACCGCCGGCAACCGGCGACCGCCGACTTGCAACAGCGCGCCATCCAGCAGTTCGAGCAGATCGCCGAGAAGTACCCCCGGGATTCCGGATCGCTTCTGATTCTCGCGCAGCTTTACCGGGTGAGCGGAGAGAACACCAAGGCCGAAGAAACACTCAAGAAAGCCGTGGCCTTGGACCCGAACTCTGCCGACGCCAACACGCAGTTGGCTCTCCTCTATGTGGACCTGGGGCAATACCGCGCCGCCATCGAACTGCTCACGAAAGTCACCGCGCAAAATGCGGACCCGCAGGTGCTCAGCTCGCTCGCCTATGCCTATGAGCAAGTACGGGACTATAAGTCGGCAGCCGATGCCTACGGCCGGGCGCTCGAACGCGATCCGGAAAACCTGGCGTTTCGGAAGGCCCTGGGACAGAGCTTGCTCTACAGCCAGCAGTACGACCGGGCGCTCGAACAATTCCAAGTTGCGGTGCGGGCCAATCCGCGCGACGCCGAGGCCTTCCTTCGCCTGAGCCAGATCTACCGGTTTCAGAACAAATTCGACCTGGCACGGGAAAATTTGGACAAAGCTCTCGATTTGTCTCCCGATAATCAGGAACTGCAATACAACCAGGTCCTGCTGGCCGAGGCGGAGGGAAAGCTCCCGGAGGCCGTCAGCCTGGTCCGGAAGATCTTGGATTCGCCCCCCCGGGACGGCGGAACGGCGTACACCCCGCAAGATAAGACCAACCGGGGAATCTTCCTGGAAAAGCTGGGCACGCTGCACCGCGACCAGAATCATTTTGCGGAGGCTGCGGACGCCTTTCGCCAGATGATCGCGCTCGACGGGGAAGTCGCCGTCCGCGGCGAAGCCCGTCTAATTGAAACCTATCAGGAGAATCGGGAGTACGAGAATGCGCTGCGGGAGTCGGAACGGGCCGTCCGGCAGCATCCGGAGAACCGAGAATTGGTGATGACGCGCGCCTCGTTGCTGGCTTCCACCGGGGACACCGCCGCGGGGGTAAATCTGCTGAGCTCGTTGCTCAAGAACACGGACGAAGACAGGGAAATCTGGCTGGCCTTGGCCCAGGTGAATTTGCGCGGCAAGCAGTTTGCCCCAGCCATCGAGGCGCTTGCCAAGGCCGAACCGTTCTCGCAATCCGACGAAGAAAAGTCCTACATCCAGTTTCTCTATGGCTCGGTTTGGGAGCGGCAGAAGCAGTTTGAGAAAGCCGAGGGGGCGTTTCGCAACGCGCTGAGTCTCAACCCCGACAGCCCCAACAGCCTGAACTACCTCGGCTACATGATGGCGGACCGCGGAGTGCGTCTGGACGAGGCCGTCAGCTTGATCGAGCGCGCCCTGGAGAGGGACCCCAACAACGGCGCCTATCTCGACAGCCTCGGCTGGGCTTATTTCAAACAGAACCGCCTGGACTTGGCCGAGCAATACCTCCGCCGGTCCCTGGAGCGCGTTCCCAACGACCCGACCATCCACGACCACCTGGGGGACGTTTACTACAAGATCGGCCGGATTCGGGAAGCGCAACAAGAATGGAAGACCGCGCTGGAGCAATGGCGTCGCCTGCCCAAGAACGAGATCGAGCCGGACGAGATCGCCCGGATCGAGCAGAAACTCAAAGAAGCCAACACCAAGCTGGCGCAGGAGACTCCGGAACCTCGGCGGTAGCCCGCCCCTGTCCTCTTCCCATCCAGCTCGTAACCCCAGCCCGGTCTCCGGATTCCAATACCTTGTTTCCAGGGATTCAGTGCGACAACACGGCTGCCGCACTCCGCGCGCCGGGCCCGGTTCTCCACCTATTCTGACTCTCATGAATTCTGTCGCCTGGAAGGCTTACGCGAAGATCAACCTCGGACTGACCGTCTTGGGACGCCGCCCCGACGGTTACCACGAGCTGCGCACCGTCTATCAGAGTATTGGGCTGGCCGATCACCTGGAAGTTACGCTGCAGGCCGGTCCTCGCCGGGTGCATCTGGAAACATCCGGCCTCGCAGTCCCCGAGGGGAGTCAGAATCTGGCGGTGCGCGCGGCAGAGGCAATGTTGGAAGAACTCCATCTGCGCGCCCACGTCTCGGTCGTCTTGCACAAACGGATTCCACTCGGCAGTGGGTTGGGCGGCGGGAGCAGTGACGCGGCAACCGTTCTCCGAGCGATCTCGAATCTGTCCAAACAAATGGTGACGGCGGAGCGCCTGCTTCGTATGGCGGCGGAACTCGGCTCCGATGTTCCCTTTTTTCTCTACGGCGGCCGCGCGCTCGGCCTGGGGCGCGGCGAAGAAGTGTATCCGTTGCCGGAGGAGCAGCGGCGCTGCTGCGTCCTCTTCTTCCCTGGACGGGGCATGGACACGGTGGAAGCCTACCGGCGGCTGCGACGCCCGCGGTTGACTCCGCTCGCCGCAAGCCCTACGATAGAGTTGTTTAGCAGCAGGGTGAACGAGGCCCGCGGAAACCGGTGGTCTGGCCCAGGTCACCACGGGTTGGAAAACGACTTTGAGCCGCTCGTCTTCCGGGAGTTTCCCGGGCTGGCGCGAGTAAAAGAAACCCTCCGGCAAGCCGGAGCCGAGGTGGCCACGCTTTCGGGAAGCGGGTCCGCCGTGTTTGGTCTGTTTCAGAACTATTCCACGGCGCGCCGCGCTGCGCAACAACTCCGAGGCCAGAGCGGACGAGTGGTCCTGACTCGAACGATCTCGCGGCGGGAGTTCCAGGCGCAATCCGTCCGCCCGAAAGCCGCTCGCTGAATTCAACTGGGGCGTCGTCCAGTGGTAGGACACAAGCCTTTGGAGCTTGGTACCTAGGTTCGAATCCTAGCGCCCCAGCCAGTTCTTCCTTTGACGAACTCCTGACCCGCCGTTTGTTGACAGCCCCGCTCGCTCAATCCCTCGCCGTTATCCCA
>MEKR01000182.1:28478-37269 GCA_001767035.1 Acidobacteria bacterium RIFCSPLOWO2_02_FULL_61_28 | reverse complement strand
GCGCTGCCGTTGTAACGGACGGTCTGGGCGGTTGCGGGCGTGGTAATGGCTGCATCGGAGAGATCGGCCAGCGCCCAGACTTCCTGGCCCTGCGGAGCGTTGAGTTTCGTGGAAGCGGTGAGGCCCGCGTAGCCGCTGGCGGCATTCTTATTGCCGGTAACTTCGCAGGTGGGGCAGGAGAGAGTCCTGTCCGCGGTCAGATCGCCGCCGCCGGAGAGCGGGGAAGTCGTATTGATGGCTCGTCCTGTCCCCACTACTGAGGCGCTGGCGGGCGATTGCGAAAGCGTGACGTTGGTGCGGGAGTTGGCCGCATCATCCGCCGCCGTCAGCGCAGCTCCGACAAAATTGAGCGAGCCCTGCTGCGGAAGATTCGAGCCTTCCTCTTGAATGGTGTGGCCGCCGCCTCCGCCGCCGGCTCCGCAGTCGGCCGCAGCCGATTCGAGCGATGTACCCGTGTTGTTTACGCGGACGCAGCGCGCGGCCGTCCAGCTCGTTTGATTGGTTCCCCCGCGCGCCAGGCCGAGCGCGCCTGCCCAGCCCATCGTGAACCCGTGATCGTTCGCGGCGCTCGAAATCGTCAATGTGACGTTGGTGTCGTTGACCCGCGAGAAAGTCTGCGTGGTGCCGAATTGGCCGTTCAGCGAAGTGATGCCGCTGCCCGTGGCGCAGCTTGCCCACGCGGCGGTGGTGCCGTTCGATGTCAGGCAAAGCCCGTTCGAGCCAATCGTCAGGCGGGAGAAATAGCCGGTTGTGGCGCTGCCGACGAGCAAATCTCCCTGCGCTCCGGCGCTGTTGTAGAGCTGCGTGGTGGGATTAAAAGTAATCGTAGGCGAAGGCACGACGGACACGCGGACCGCCGCGATCGTGACCGGGCCGGTCGCAGGGACCACCCAGGTTTCCGTGTAGTTGGCCCCGTTCGCCAGGAAATATCGAGCGCGATAGTTCGTGCCCGAAGGGGTTGCTCCGACGTTCGAATAGAGCGACACATTCACGACGCCGGCGCTCGCGCCCGTTGCCGGGATGGTGTAGGTTTTGTTTCCACCATCCACGGTGGCGCCGCCGCCCGCCGGTGTGAACGGGTCCCAGGAGAGGACAATCCGGCCGCTGGCCTTCGTGCCGTCGGCATTGTAGAGCGTGTCGAGGACCTGGACGGGCGTCTGGGCAAAAGCAGGGACTAGGGAATAGGGAATAGGGAATAGGAAGAGAAACAGAAGCAGTCTCCATCTCCTGTTCCCTGTTCCCTGTTCCCTGTTCTCATCTTCCTTCTGACTTCCGGGTCGCCGCGATTGTTTGGTCATCTGATTTCCTTCTTTTCTGTTTTCTCTGTGCCGTCCCCCGGCAAGCCGGGGGGGGCTTTCGGCAGCGGCTTTCCGCTCTTACAGGTTGGCTGTCCGTGCGGTTTCATACCAGTTCGTCCCATCGAAGAGGGCGGTGATGGAGTCGCATTTGCTTCCCGCCGTGGTCAGGGGGAAGGAACCGCCGGAAAGTTTCAGGGTTGTGGGCCAGGTCATGGTGCGGCTGCCCGTCGAGTCCTGGCAGAGAAGCAGCGTAATGAACTGCCCCGCCTGCGGGTTGGAGATCGTCGAACTCGTCACGTTATCTGTCAGCGTTATCCTGAATGAATTCCCCAAGCTCGCGTTGAAGGTGGGCGTCACGCTAAAGGTGACGGTAGTCAGCGTGCTCCAGAAAGCGCGTGCCGAATTGAGCTTGTCGTCGGTTTTCAGCGTATCGGCGGCGCTGCGGTAGAGATTTGTGTCCCCCGCCGCTCCCAAAATAAGTCCGTCGCTGGTTGTTGGAACACGCAGCCGGAGCACACCTCCGGTATACAAATCAATGGAGCCTCCACTAGCATTTCCAGCCACGATGTCAATTCTTCCCGCCTCGGCCCGTTCGTTCCCGGGAAGATAGATAGAGGCCCCCCTGGTGTCGCCACTGCTGGTCCCGCCGCCCGCAATCACGATTCTTTTATTGTCAGCGCCGTCGGTGGTGTCGGTGGAAATGAGGTTGTTGGTACTATTGCTGAAAATCAAATCCCCACTCAGGGCCATCGCGGGAGTCCCTTCCCACTGCGGCTTGATCTGATAAACACCGACAATGGAATTGGTAAGACCGCCCGTAGTCCGAATCAGGCCCGTACCGCTCAATTCCGCGCCCGCCGCGATAGAAAGAGCCGTACCGCCCCCGCCGCCGCTGCTGTCAATGTTCATGGCGAAGATACTGCCGCGTATCGCTGCGGAGCCGGTCAGGGAGATGGCCGTGTCGCTGGCGTCAGCTCCGTCCATGTTGATAACGCCCTCGAAGATGGAGCCGCTACCGAGGGAGGTGTCCTCGAACGAAATCCCGGTCTGGTTCGCGCTGACGTTCACATAGAGGCCGCGCCAGGAATGATACTGGTAATTATTGAAACCGCCAGTAACCGTGGCCCGCAGGCCCTTGGTGTTGTTCTGCAACCAGATGTTTGTGGCATCTATTCGCTCCATCCAATTTGATGCGTTATCCAGCCAAATCCCTGCGCTGCTTGTTCCGGTGAAGTCCTTTACGCTCAAGTTACGCAATTTCTCCCCGCCCGCGTTCCCCATCCGCAGGCCAACCGCATTTGCGCCGGAGTTTCCAACCAAAGTGAAATTCGCCAATACCCCTGCGGGCTGCACGGTCCACGGATTGTCCCGAACCGTAAAGGCAGCTCCATTGACAGAGCTATTGAATATAGTTATGTCAGTACCGAGGCCAAGGATATTACAGTAACGCCCTGGAACAGTCTGAGCAGCACTCAGCGCGAAGGTGGCCGCGCCCAGCCGAATTGTAGTTGGCTTGGAGACCCCTAAGCAAATGTCACTTGAAATTGTCTGCGCCCCTTCCAACCCCCTGGCGTCCACCGTGCCGCCGGTGGCGGGCAAATCGGCAATTGCCGCTGCGATCTTGGCTCCTGCATCGGCGCCGGTGAACTGGTCCGCGTACCGCACATTGCTGATGGCCTTGGCAAACAGGGCGTCGCCAAACTGAACTTTGCCTGTGCCCGTCTTGATGGCCCAATTGTTTGTCCCCGTAGACTGATTCCCGATGAAAAGGCCGTATAGATTCGTTAAAGAACCTGTCCCGCCGCTGTCCGTTACAGGCTCGATATTGACGCCCTTGAAGTCCGTGACCGTTCCGCTTCCGGCGAAGTCCCCTCCCACGGTGAGGGGAACCATCGTTGCCACGTTTCCTGCCGTCGAACTGCTGTTGAATGCGCCATGACTTAAGTAGGTTTGCAATCCTCCCAAGGTTGTGATCGTACCCGTCCCCGAGTGCTCCACATACGACCCTAAACCTCGCAAGGTCCCGGTTGCTCCGGCCCCATAGTGGTATGCTTCAAAGTACATCGCTCTGGCATTCGTCTTTGTGCCGCTGGCATGGCGATCCTCCATGAGAGAGATCAGAGCGTTATTGGAATTGGTCGAGCTGTCTTCCACACTAATCCCCAACGCATTGCCCGTCCCGCCAGTGCCGGTTGGATTGATCGTAGAGATGTTGGAAAGGCTTTGCGGAATTACAAAATCCCGAATCACGCTGCCGCTGGTGAAGGACGTTGCGGGAGGTCCCGCTCGCAGGCCGTTCTTCGTGTCATCCCAAAACAGGTTCGTGTTGTCCTGCGACAGCAGTCCTCCCGTGCCCGAGAAGAGCAGGGAACCGGACGTGAGAGTGGAAAAGGTGGGGGCCTTGGAGGTCTGGAACGCTCCGTTCAAATCAAACCAGCTTTGCAACGCGGGCGGAGCCTGGGAATCGTAAATCTCCAAGACATTCGCGCCGGCATTGGCATCGCCCTTGAGTTGCAGCGGAATCACGCCAGCTTTGGGCGGCGCGTTGATGGTCTGGGTCGAAGAAGGGTTGGACACGATGGAGGTGCCCTGCACCTGGCTTGCTGCGAGCGTCACCGTGGACGAAGGCGCGGCAGTGACCCGAACCTGCGAGAGCGTGCGCGGGTCGGTGGTGTTGAGCGCGGGAACCGTCGCCGAGGACAAGGAATTGGACTGGTCACTGATCGAGGTGGAGGCGGTGGAACCGACCAGGTAATTGCCCGTGCCGCTCGGGGCGGTGGAATTCGGCTTGCGATAGACCTTGTAGCCGGTGGCCCCCGTGACCGCAGTCCAACTGACCTGGTTGTAGTTCGTCCCGTTCAGCGTGGCATTGCCGGTGGTCGTGCAGGTGGTCGAGCCGAGCTGCGTTTCTCCATTGGCGTTGGTGGCCGAAACCCAGTAGCAGTAGGTGGTCGAGCCGGTCGCGCCGATGTTGTCCACGGTGGGCGCGCCGGGAGAGGCGACGGGGCTCGAGGTCGGCACCACCCAGGTCTCTTCAAAGAAGACGCCGCCGGATTGGAAGTATTTGACCTGGTACGAAGTCCCCGACGGCGTGCCGCCGGAATTGGGCGCCAGCGCCACCGCCAGCGCTCCATTGGCGAGTTGGAGCGTCTTGGTTCCGCCGAACACCGCCTTGGTGTCCGTGGTGACGAAGCCGGGCCAGGTGATGACCACCGTCCCGGAGGCGAGCGACCCGTCGGAGCGGTACACGGTGTCTTTCACCGTGGTCGTCGCAGGAGTCTGGGCGTGAACAAACTCACCGCAGAGGACGCAGAGGATGCAGAGAAGCCCAACAAAATTCGCATACTTATTTGGTAGTTTTGCCATTCTTGTTTTCCTCCGTGTACTCCGCGTCCTCTGCGGTGTCATATTCTTCCATTTCATTGCGGCATCACCAACCGTGATTCGCTGAATTGCAATTGTTCCGCAATCGGGTTGAGTGTACCGGCGAGCGCCAGACAAGCAAAGCCCGTAATGTTGGTATAGAGATACTGGTATCGCTTGCTGAACGGGATTCCCCCGGCTTGCTGGCCGCCGAGACTCAACAGATACTGCCCGCTCTTCAGGTATGCCTTCGCCAGATCATACTGCGTGGGATTGGTCGGGGCCGCAAGCTGGTTTTCTCCCAGGCAGTAGAACGCCGAAAAAATGTATTCCGGCTCGACATAGCCGGGAGGCAGAAAACCGCCCTCCGCATCCTGGTACGGCTCGAGCGCCTGCAACCCTTGGGAGAAGCGGCTGGCCGGCTGGAAGAACCGCGACTGCTTTTGCCCGAAGATCGTATAGCCGTGGCCCATCGGGTACCAGAAGGTGTTCTCCGCGCCCGGGGCGGGACCGTCGCGGGAGATGAGCCAGCGTCCGTCGGTCGCTCCCCAGAACTTCTCCGGAAACCGCCGGATCAGGCGCGCGGCGAGCGTCGCATAGCGCGCCTCGCGCGTGAGCAGCCAGAGCGCGGTCAGCCCCAGCGCCACGTCGGTCTGCCCGGCCGTGAAGCGGCTCTCGAGGCGCTGCCAGCCGGGCGCGATGTTGCCCGCCGCATTGATCGTGCCGTTGTGGCGGGTGCGGAACCAGTACGTTCCCGCCGCCGGGGCAGTATAGATCAAAAATTCCTGCTGCAACAGCAGCGCCTGCGAATAGCCGTCCACGGTCGTGCTGAGGCTGAAGTTGCTGCCGTCGGTCGAGACCAGGATTTCGGCGATGCCGGCGTCCCAGGCGGTTTGCGTGACCCACTTCACGCGGTCTCCGCTCGCCAGCGCGAGCGAGAACTGAACGTAGGACTGGCTCGAGAGCGTGTAGTGCTCGTCGCTGTGGATGGCTCCCTGCGGCGCATAGGAAGACCAAGAGCCCGAGTACGTGAAGAAGCCTTCTTCGCCGTCGTTGTGCAATTCGAGCAGTGCCCCGCCGGCGCTGGTACGTCGGATCGCGTCGTGGTACAGGAAGATCGTCGGGCCGGTCTTGTTCTGCCATGAGGAGAAGTAGAAGCCGGTCTCGGGATCATAATTATTGGCGAGGAAGCCGTCTGCCGCCTTCTGGAATTTCGGCAGCAGATCGTTTTTCGTCGCGGCGTCGTTCGATAGCGTCCAATACCACCAGAGAACAAAAGCGGGGAGACACTGCACCGCGTCCACCCACTTGATTTCGCTGATGCCTTGCGCGGCGTACGGTCCGAGCGCCGGGCGATAAACCGGCGGCGGCGCGGGGTTGACCTCGTAACCGATATTCCAGGCCCCGTCGTTGAACGAGTTGCCGGGATCGGAGATCTGCATTCCGGCGAACCAATTCAGAAAATTTCTCACTGCGTCGAGATACGACTGGGAGGCGAGGCCAGATTCCGGATTCCGGATTCCGTAATCGTAGGCGGCCAGCAGGCCCATCGAGGAGTAGAGGGCGTTGGCGTCGAAGTTGATGATGCTCGAATCCCAGGCGTCCAGGAGCGCGCCGTCGCCGCGAATCGCCGCCACCTGCTTCAAGTAATCGGCCGCCAACGTCAGCGCCTGTGCGTCCGTGCGGGAGTACACCACGACGGCGGAGCGGAAGTAGAGAAAGTAGCCGGAGGATGCGCCGTTTTTCGTGCCCGTATGCCGCAACTCGATTTCATAGGACCCTGCGGGGTCGCCCGCGCCGTGGTCGAGCACGGTCACCTCCAACAACGGCGCGGCCGGGTCCGCATAGAGGTCCAGGTTTTGCCGGAATTGGCCGTTGGCAAAGACCGCGACGATGGCGGAGTCGGGCGTCTTCTGGAGGCGTACTTTCACCTGTCCGCCCGTGTCCAGTTGCGGATAGAAAAAAACGCTCGAGTCCACGGTCGTGGTCCAACCATAGCCGCTGACCGTGCTCCAGTCGCCCAGGAAGTTGTTCAAGGAATCATCGAGCGTGCCGATTGGACCGAGATAGAGATACTCCCCGCCGGTCTCCGCGTTATGCTCCAGCAACTCGAACTTGTGGAAGTAAACGAACGTATCCGGCGGCGCAATCAGCGCCTGGATCACGACCGTGTGGACACCGGGGGCGGCCTTTGCTTTCAGCAAGACGGCGGCGAGGATGGTGGTGGGGTTCGCGAGATCGAAGCTGCCGAGTGGCGCGCCGTCGAGCGTTGCGGTGATCGAGCCCGAGTCGGCGGTCTTCTGCGTGCCGAAGTAGAGATCGTGCTCCGCCGGCATGTAATAGGTCAGCGTAACGGAGTTGTTGTCGCGCGTGACGAGTAGCTGGCCGGACGGATTCCACGGGGTTCGGATGGAAGCGCCGGGGGGCGGGATCGCCAAGGGCGAGTACGTGAAGTAATCGCCCCCGCCGTCGCTGCCGGTCCCGCTGACGGTCATGTCGCCGGCGCCGCCGACGTTCAGCAACTGGTTGACCTCAATGTTCGCCATCGAAGCGGGATAGACCTTGACTCCGATAATCTCCGGCGGAATGGGCGGTTCGGCGTTCGGGTCCCCCGGTGTCATCAAATACACCGCGAAGACTACCGTCGTGTCCACCTCGTAGCCGAAGGCCAGCCCCGCGTAGTTATTCAGATAAACCGTTTTCGCCATGTTCTGTCACGGCAGTCAAACCGCAGAGGCCGCAGAGGTTCGCAGAGAAAAAGGAACATTGTTCATTTCTTGTTTTTCTCTCTGCGTTCCTCCGCGTCCTCTGCGGTTTATTAAATAGTCACGAACACGGTCAAGTCCTCGCCCGGGTCGGACGCGCCGACCTCGGTGATTTCAATCGAAATGGCCTTGCCCCCGACGTCGCCCTTCTTGGCGCCGGAGAGCCAGACGAATTGGCCCGTCGGCCCGCCGGTGATGACGCCGGGGAGCAAGCCGGCGGGTCCGTAGTTTACGCCGTCAATCTTGATCTGGATGCCGATCGGCCCGCCGAAAGGGCTTTTGGCGGCTTGCGCGTAGACCGCGCCGATCGAGACGCCTTCCGGAAGCATCAGCGGCATGGCGAGATCGGCGCCGGTGGCCAGCGGCCCGGGAACCTGAATGGTCCCCAGCCCACCGGCCGACGCGCGCAGCCCGGGGAGCGTGCCATAAAGCGCCGCGTTGATTTCGTACTCCGCCCAAAAAGGCAGTTCCACCGGGTCGGAAATTCCGGCCAGGTTGGTGAACCGGAGCGTGGCATGAAGAATGCGGAAGCGTCCGGGCCGGAAGTCCACGGTATGCTTTTTTCCAGCGCGCGCCAGCGTGAAGCCCGGCGGGAGCACAAAGTGCAGGTTGCGCTCGACCAGGCGATAGACCGGATCGCCGCTGGCCGCCGCGCGCGGCTCGGATAAATTCTGCGCCCGCGCCACCTGCCAGATGGCGGAAGTCGGTTGCGCTCCTTCCACGCCCGGCCCGGCGATCTTCAAAATCTCCTCGCTGATGTTGATGAAGTCGCCAACCAGGAACCCGGCTTCGGACGCAACGGAAACGGTGGTGTCGTCGTTGTCGAGGGCGGCCGTCAGAGTGGTTTCCACGCGCTCCAGCTCAAGATCGGCCAGCAGGGCCAGATCGCCGGTGCGATAGTCGGCGCCCGGGGGAATTGTGAACGTGAGCCAGAGATGCCCGCGCGGAAAAATGGAAAGTCCCCACTCCTTCGGTTGCGGGGGCGGGGTCTGCGGACGCCGCCGCACGGTTGTTCCGATCAGGTTCTGGGTCGGCCCGGCGGTGTCGGGATACGTCGCGTCGCGGTAGAGCTGGAGCAGGAAGTCCCGCGTCTCGTCGGGGTTCTCAGTGACTTCGATGACCTCGAACATCTCGAAGCGGTTGTCGCCGAAAGTGCTCTGCGACCAGGGCGCGGCGTCGTGCGCCACGCGCACCACGTCGCCCGGCAGAAGCGCGAAGCTCGTGGGGGTGCAGCGCAATTTACAGAACAGATTGTTGTCAATGGCGCGCGTGAGCAGGTAATTCCCGATGCGTTCGGCCTGGTGCTGCGGCAGGTTGCCGAGAGCGAGCTTGGCCGGGATCACGCGCCCCGTGCGCGCCTGCTGC
>MEKR01000182.1:0-28437 GCA_001767035.1 Acidobacteria bacterium RIFCSPLOWO2_02_FULL_61_28 | reverse complement strand
GTCGAGATCGCGGAAGGCAAGCTCGATCCGGTTCGCCACGGCGCGCGTGTCTTTGTAGAACGCCGCGAACGATCCGTCCACGATGTTGTCCATCGTGAAATCGAAGACGCTCGTGCGCGGCTGGTCTATTCGCAGTTTGATCGTGCCGCCTTCGTCCAGCAGAATGCCTCGGCAAGTGGAAAGGAGGGCGTGCAGCCCCTGGTCGAAGTCCACTTCCTCGGTGAACGCGACGTGCGAAACAAACCGATTGACCGTCTCGCCGTTGATCTCGATCAACGCGTCGCAGTAAGCCGCCGCGGCCACGAACGAGGCCCAGTCCAGCCGCGAATCGGCGAGGCCGCGCACGCTGGTCAGCAGATCGGCGATCTGCCACGCCGGGTTTTCCGAATACTCGTAAGAAGTCTGGACGCCCTGCGCGTCGAAGAGGCGGACCTTGCGCGTGCGGAAGATCCCGATCACGCTCAGGTCCGGCCCCGGCGCGAACACGTCGAAGGGGATGCGCAGCGCGAGATAGGCGGTGCGCGAGAAGGTCAGACCCTGGACGCCCGGCGGCGTGAGCGAGTCCACCTTCTGGTCGCCGTCCAGAGTGAACGGATAGAGCGCGCCGACTCCTTCCGGGTAAAGCGGGTCCACCGAGCCGTCCTCGGCGACGTGCGAAGAAAGCTCCCCGGCGAGACCTTTGTGGAACTGAATGTTCTCCGGGCTGGTGACGTCCCATTCGACGCCGTTCACGAACAACTCCTCCAGCGCGTCCCATTCGCCGTTGCCGAGCGCGAGAAAAACAATCGTCTGGTCGGCCTCGGTCTCGTCCTTCAGAATGACGTTTCCGCCGACCACGTGCCGCCCGTAGGCGAGCACAATCGGCTTGCCGAGCGACGCGGTGAGAACGTCCGTGTTGGTGGTGCTTACGGGCATGTTAGGGAATAGGGAACAGGGAATAGGGAATAGAAAGAGGAACAGAAACAGAGACAGAAACAGAAACAGCTTTTTCCTTCTGTTCCCTGTTCCCTATTCCCTGTTCCCTGTTTCTCACGGTAACAACGCCTCGCTCAAGGTGCGCTCCGTCTCCGGGGTCTTGGTCTTCCCTTCGACGGCCTCGGTCAGGTCGCGGGTGATGTGGAGGAATCCCGGGAAGCGATGCGGACGCCCGCGCGCCTGGCAGGAAGCAAAGTCCTTCGGGCAGATTGCGAACGGCTGGCCGGTCGCCGGGTCGTCCGGGTCCACGCCGTCCACGTAGCCGCAATCCGAGTCTTTGAAGTCCCACACGCACAGGTTCGAATACTTGCGCTGGGGGATCGCGGTGGCGGTGGGATCGAGATCGCCTTCGAGCGTGAGCGTGGCGTCGTGCTCGTTGAGTTGAACCTCCCCGACGCGGCCGCGAAAGAGGATTACGGCTTCATTGGCCGGCAAGAACAGGCGCTGCAACGTCGCCTCCACGCCCTGCAAGTCGCTCTGCTCGGTTTGCAGCATCGCTGCCGTCTGGAGATCAATGTTCTGGAGCCGCACGCTCACCGGCTCGAGCTGCAATCGCTGCGAGTAGCGGATGGGCGACTCCAGAATCAGATGCGGCTGGTAAGTGTTTCCCTGGAACACGACCTGGTCCTCGGCAAAGTAATAGTTCGTCGCGCCCACGGTGAACGAGAGCAAGTGGCAGACGCGATGGGTCGTGCCGGCGAGGAGGGTTTGGATGGCGCTGCTCAGTGTGCGGGGCATAGAAGCTATAGGGAATAGGGAACAGGGAATAGGGAATAGAGAAGAGTGAACTGTTCCCTGTTCCCTGTCACCTGTTCCCTCGGTTTCATATCAAATAGTCCAAACTCGTCGGACTGCCTCCGACCACGCGCACCCGATGGGCTTTTGGCCCTCTGTACTACTGCAACGCTAGATCAGGTAATCGAGGCTTGTTGGTGCTCCTCCGACTACCCTGACTCTGTGTAGCCCCAGCACCACGTCGGTCTTGGGGTTGTCGCCGCCGGTGAGCTGTTCGTCGAGATAGATTTGCGTGAACGATCCATTGACGCGATAGCCGTAGCCGGCGTAGACGAACTGCTTGCCGTTCGCGCCGAGGTCGAGCGCCTGGCTGACCGGGATGGTGGCGAAGGGATTGCCGGCGGCGAAGCTCGGGTACTGCTGCAGCGCCACGCCGACGGCCTCGATCAACTGCGCGCGGATGGTGTGCTCTTCGTTTCCGACTTCCTCGTACACCGGCTCCTGGTCGAAATAGACCGAGTACTTGCGGTCCGCCGTCTTGTCGTGGAAGGTGAAGAAGTCGGTCATCATCTTCAGGCGGAACTGCTCGATCGCGTCCCAGTCGGCCTTGGCGCGCCGCTGGAAAACCAGGACGAAGACGCGGCGCGGGGCGGCCTTCTGGCGGAAGAACTCGCGCGCCGATTCGACGCGTCCGCGCAGGACGTTGCTCTCCTTCGCGCGCGTTACGGTGTAATCGGGATCAACGGGGAATAGATCGTTGGCACTCATAGCGTCACTAAGGTAAGATCAATTAGATGGGATGTGGACCGCAGGTTCGAAAAATGCAATGGGTTCTCGTTACTATCGTAGTTTTGGCCCCCTTGTCGGTTGCACGAGCCGAAACTGTTTTCGAGGGGACGATTATCGTTCTCAAGTACACGCAGCAAAAGGCCAGCATTGCTGCGGACAGCCGCGCCAACATCTTCAGCGTGAGCGGGAATCAGGGCTATAGGGATGACCATTGTAAGATTGCCGCACTCACCGACGAATTTCTTTTCGCGTCGGCCGGGGTCCGGGGACTCGGAACAGGAAGGGTGGGGGAATCCTGGGACGTCAACGAAGAAGCACGGAGCGCATTCCGAACCGCTACATTGCTTGGTCTCGGCAATATTGTCGAAGAAACGGCCCGGCGTTGGGGTGGTTCGGTTGCTTTTCGTATAAACCAAATGCTCGCAAGCCAACGGGAAACCCTTTTGGAAGAACAGAGGACCAATATGTTCTTTGCGGACGCGATTTTCATTGGTTTGGAAAAAGGTTCTCTCTCCGTGTGGCGAGCATTGATCCTCGATGACAACGGCTCCGTCAGGGCCGAATTGCGAGTCTTGGAGCCACCAGGCTTCGGAGCCTTCGGTATGCACGAAATCTTCGACGAATTTGCGATTGAGGAGAGGCAGACGAGTGAACGAGCCAAGGCTGAAAGAGCTCAATGGGAGCGCGAATTCTCTAGCAAAGATGCGGCCGATCGAGATATCCTGTGGGTTATCCGGTTGGTTGACCTTACAATCGCCTTTCACCCCAGGCCCGAGAAAGTAGGCGGCCCCATTGACGCATCTGAATTGAGCCGAGGCGGAAAGGTTCGCTGGTATCAGCGCAAACAACAATGTCCAGCGAATTAGAATCTGCATACTCGCCGCTTTGTTTTTGACCATTACTCGCTCCTAGCCTCTCAACGCTCTACTCGCCGCGCCGCCGCGGCGCAGGACGACCAACAACCCTTCTTCCAAAGCCTGCGGATTTCGCTTGAGCATCTCGCCGAGGGTTTGGGCGCTGGCGGGTTCGAGCGAGATGGAAACTCCAACCGCAGAGGACGCCGAGGACGATCCTTGATTCAGACCTTCGAGCAAACTGACTCCCAGGCGGTTCACCGCGTCCCGGTTCATTACGAACTCGCCGGAGTGCACCCAAGCCAGCGATTTCCTCTGCGTCCTCTGCGGTCCAATCAGTCCGCCTTCTTGGAACTCCGGAATCGGACCGAGGGCCTGGAACTGCCGCCGCCGGTTGCGCTCGTCTTCGGTTTGCTCGATGGAGCGGAGGATGGCGGAAAAGTACGGCCACTGGCTGGGAGCCGATTGCGGGCGCACCCACTGCGACTGCATCTGGTTCCAGACGCGAAACGCCGAGTCCACGGTCGAAGCGAAATTGCGCCGGAAGTGGCTGTAGTCGTCCAAAACCTGGGCCAGTTGCGCGAAGCCGCGGTTGGCGATCTCGGCGTCGCGCTGCTTCTCCTGTCCGCCTCCGCCGCGCAGCAAGCCCGTGATGCCTCCGACGATGCCGCCCACCACGGCGCCGATCGGTCCGCCGACCGTAAACCCGGTCAACGCGCCGCTGCCCAATCCGCCGAGGGCGCTCACCAGGCGGTTGCGGCTGCCGACCGTCAGACCCCCGAGCAGCGCGCCGCCCGCGAGCAGTTGGTTGCCGGAAAACGGCCCGAGTCCTTGCAACGCGATCCCGCTCGAGCCGAAGCCCATCGCGCCGAGCGGGGCAATGCCGCCGAGGTTCGTTGCCCAGGCTGCGGCCATCTCCTGGACCGTGCGGCGGAAGAAGTCGGCGATCTCCCGCCAGATATTTTTCCAGACGTCCCCGGCACTGCGCGCGCTCCCAACGATGCGCCGGAACAGGCCTTCGAGATCGCCCGCCACGGCGCGGTGCTGCTCGCGCAGGTCCATGGAATTGCGGATCTCTTTCATGGCTTGGCCGACTTCGCGGCTGCGCCGGGCGAACAACCCCAGGCGCTCCTGGCCGCCGCCGAGCAGGTCGTCGAACGCCGAGCGCACGCGCCGGACCTGGCGCGTGGCGTCGTCCGCGCCGCTTACGTCAATCACGATGGATACGGTTCGTTGGGGCATGGTGTTTTAAGCCACAGAGACACGGAGACACAGAGCGATGAGAAGAAACTCTAAATCCAAAACCCTAAACTCAAGACAATGTCCAAATTCTAATTTCCAAATCCCAAACCGGAAGCCCTGCGCTCTTTGAGATTTGGGACTTGGAATTTGTTTAGGACTTAGAGTTTGGGATTTAGGATTTCTCTTCATCTCTGTGCCTCTGTGGCTCCTTGGCGATTTGACCGCTCGCTTACGGTCGCGGCTCGGACTCCTTCAACTGACCGCTCCGCAGCGGGGGCAGATTTTTCCTTTCACCGGCGCGCCGCACTCTGCGCAGGGATAATATTCGCGCCGGAACCGCTCCCGCGCCGCGCGCAACAGCAGCAGCCCGTCGAGTTCCTCCGCGCGCAGCTCCTGCCAGGGGATCGGAGCCAGCTCCAGCACCTGTTCGACGAGCGCCAGGTGCGCGATCCAGAGGTCGAAGGCATACGCGTTGCCCGAGCCCGCGCGGCGGGCCGACCCCGGTTTGCCGGGGCCGGATGGCTCCGTCAAGTGGCGCCAGATGGCCTGCTCGAGGTGTTGCCGATCGCGGCTGGCCCAGTGCATTTCCATGCCTTACTCCGTAGGAGCAGGAAGTCAGAAGTCAGGAGTCAGAATGAACGCGAGGCAGAGGAAGCAGAGGAAACACAGTAGCAGGCTGCTTCATTTCTTTCCTATGCTTCCTTTGCATCTTCTGCTTCGCATGCTTCCTCATTCCTCGAACAGCGCCTGCACCGCAACCTTCTTGTGCAGCGGGTCCATGTGCCGGACGATGGCGGCGCGGTCGGCGAGCGGCTGTCCGGCGACCGCGTAACCGCGCGCGTCGAGGACCAGCTTGTCGTAGAGCGCCACCAGGCCCGGCAGGCGCGACGGCAACAGCGACTTGAGTGTTTGCGAGCCGCGCACATAGAGCGCCAGCGAATGAACCCGGCTGTACTCGACGCGGTCGGCGGCGGTCGGCGGGCGAAAAACGTGCACGAGGTTGCGATGCTTCGCTCCGGCCCGGGTCGCTTCCAGGCGCGCCTCGACCGTTTCCGCATCGAGCGGAAACGGAACCGCTTCCGGCGGCTCCGCCGATTCCTCGGGCGTCGCCGGAGCCACGTCGCTCAGCCCGCGCACCACCAGCTCTTTGTGATGCAGCGGAATCCGCTCGGCGGCGATGCCGTTGCTGCTCTCACCGGCGCGATAGCCCTGGGCGCGGCGAAAGAGCCGGTCGTAGAGCGCGGCGGCGGCCTCGACGGCGCAGGAATCAAACCGCAGCGTCTCTTCGCCGTCGTTCTCGACGCTCTCGACCGTGCTCCGCAAGTTGCGCTCGTACTCCCGCCAATCGTCGAGCGCCGGCGGACGCAGATAGTGCAGGAGCTGGTGCCGCCCGCCGGGTCCCTTCAGGCGCAGCGAGACTTCGATTTCTTCGGGCGCGAGTTCGAATAATTCTGCGTCTACTTCCATTTCAGTTCCTTTAGCTGCGGATCGCGGAATTCTGAATTCGGAATTCCGAATTCAGAAGAAGTGCAGGTTCCTCTCTCGGCACGCCGGGATCGGGATGACAGCCTTGATGTTTCATCTTCATTCTGGTTCGGCTTTTCATTTCTCTGTGTCTCTGTGGCCATCTCCCCGCTTGCTCACGGTCGCGGCTCGGATCAGGCCGCGACCAAATAGGCTGGCGTGGTGTTGGTGACGGTCGCCTGGAAGTACTCACTGCCGGCTTTCTGAAAGACGCCGTCCTCGCCGACCGTCATGCGGAGCGCCACTTTGCCGTCCACGATGGTGTCCTCGACCGCCGTAAAATGGATCTCGGGCCAGAGCAGGTCCATGCGATAGACTTCCGGCTGGCCGCCCGTGATGACGGCCCCGCCGAGGTTGATGCGCAGCTCCTGCGCCGTGTCATTGCGGAACAGGTCGAGGATGTCCGTGTCGCTCTGGTTCACGAAGAGCGTGAGTTCCGGCACGGCGGTGCGCTTGGGCCCGTACCACCAGCGCCCAACGTAAAGCCCCGAGGAAGGGAAGCGCCCGTTCGATTCGTCGGGGTGGGCGTTGACGGCGACGCTCCATTCGATGACGCGGCTGGAGATGTCCACCGCGGCCCCGCTCGGGCCGAGCTTGATGACCGCGCCGCCGTTGTCGAGATACGCGGGCGTGGCGAGCGTCGGCGCGGAGAGCGAAGCGTCGGAGGCGCGCCCGGAGCCGAGCATCTGGATCGCCATCTGCACCGCGTCCTGGCCGCGCCCGCTCAGCGTGAAGCTCGCCACGACCAGGTCGGGCAGCTTGCGCGCCAGGCCCGCCCAGGGCTTCTCGTGGACCGTCGTGAACGGCATCACCTTCGACGTCGCGAGGTTCGACCAGCGAATGACGTGGTCGTAGACGGTCGGGTTGTTGGTGGGGTTCGGCTGCGTGGTCGTGAGGCTGCCCAGGCAGAAGGCCGCGGCCCAGCCGGCGAAGATGTCGTTCAACTCGGCGGCCCGCTGCAGCGTGGTCATCTGCGCCACTTTGCGCTGGCTCGTCGCATAGGGATGCCCTTTGCCGAAGCGGTCGGCGTTCGAGACGAGCCGGTGGGCGAGCTTGCCGACGTCGTAGCCGGAGACCAGCGCGGAGAGCGTCAGGTTCCCGTCGGCGAGCGGCGTGCCCAGCGCGCTTTGCCGGTTGGCGGAAAAACGCCAGAGCATTTCATATGCGTGAGTGGGTTCGGTAAAGGCCATTGCTATTTCCTTTCACCGCAGAGGTCGCAGAGGACGCAAGAGTTGAAAACCGAATGGTTTTGCTTTTGTTCTTGTCCTTCTCTGCGTTCCTCCGCGTCCTCTGCGGTTCATGATTCTTTCATGCGGGTTTGTCTTCCACCACCAGGGCGATCTCCGCGTGGTGGCAGAGCACGTTTGACACAATGCGGAAGTCCACGGCGCGCACCTGCGCCGGCCCGGAGTGCCGCGCCGTTTGGTTGAGTTGCCTGTCCGCGCCGAGCGCCGTGACCACGCTTTCGACGAGCGCCTGAAAGGTCTTCTCGCTCGCGGCGGCGTCGCTGAGGGCCGTGTAACCGTGCAGCGCGACGGTGTGCCGCCGGGCCGTCAGGCGCGGCCCCAGGTCCTCGGCGGCGGTGGACTCGCGCGTGAGGAACCAGAACTGAATCCCGCCCCCCGGCGTCGCGGCTCCGTCGCGGAATTGTTTTTCGGTCTGCCAGTTCCGCACCGTGTCATAGACGTTCTCGACGCCGGTGACGCCTTCGAGAATCGTTTGGATCGCCTGAATGTTGTTTGCCAGGGACATAATCGAATCCGCGAATTCAAAATTCCGAATTCCGAATCAATCGCTTCATCAAGCATTCCGAATTCAGAATTAATTGTGGAGTGTCATCCTGAGGAGCGCAGCGACGAAAGATCTGCTTTTCTTCCCTTAACACTCCGACTCCTAACTTCACCCTGCTATCCCGCCAACGCCGTATCAATTTCTTCCTCCAAAATGGCCACCACGCGGTCCTGGTTCTCTGCGAGCGCCCGCTCGAAGAAGAACCGTCCCGGCGTGCCGGTGCGGGCAATCTTCCGCCCGACCAGAAACGCCAGTTCGCGCGCCTGGCGGTCGTTGGTCACACCCAATCGCCGTCGCACCCAAGCTTCCATCGCCGCTGGAGGAGGGAAGTGCGGCCGCGTTCCGACTTCGACGAAAATCCCGTATTGGTCCGCCGGCGGCGCGAGAAAGACCCGGCCCGTCTGCCGCCCGGTTTCTTCCACAACCTCGCGGCTGACGCTGCGCGCCAGCTCGCCGAACGCCTCTGTGGATGGGACTCCCAAGGGCGTCTGGGCGTTGGCGGCGACGGCGCGCGCGAGCAGGTCCGTGGCCCGATCCAAGCCGCGCTCGACCGCGCGGCGCAACCTCTCGGGAAATCGGTCGAGCGCCTCGGTTCCGGCCCGTTGTTCGAGTTGGAGGTTGAGGTTCATGGTTGTTCAGTGAGTAGTGGTAGCCACGGCACGTCTTGTGTGCCGTGGGCCTCTTCCGGAACGAACCCACGGCATAAACAACATGCCGTGGCTACCCTAGCTCCTCCTAATGCGTCATCCGGTCGCCGCCGGCGGTCTCGCCCTTCCACGCCGAGGTGCGGGACGCGGCGGGCGCGCTGCGCTCGGGATCGGTGCCGAGCAGGTTCTCGTACTGCTTCTCCAGTTGCCGGGCCAGCGCCGCGTACTCCTGCGACTTGGTCCGATAATTAACGGTGTCGGCGGCGATGGAGCTGTCGCCGGTTTGCGCGTAGCCGGCCGCGAGCCGCCGCGCCGCCAGCGACGCCGCCAGCGCTCCGACGGCGTAGAAATCGGCGTCAGGGACGCTCGAGGCGTCAATCGAGTGCGGCGCGGTGAACTGCACCCGCGCCTTCTTGCCGGTGCTCAACGCGAAAGCGAACCGCAGCGACCGGCCCGTCGGCGCGTCGTAGAGGAGCCAGTCGCCGGTCTCCAGAAAAATCGGCGAGCGGTCGCCCTGCGGGTACTCGATCTGGAGGACGTGCGAAAAGCCCTCCTGCCAGTCGGTGACCCCGGCCAGACTCCACTCGATGGTCGCGCCGTCGCCGGTCAGGTCCGCGACCAGCTTGCGCGGCCGGTCTTTGGAGTAACGGCCGGCGATGGCTTCTTCAATCGCCCTGACGATCTCGGCGGGCGAGAGCTTGGCCGCGCCGTCTTGCAAATGGCCGGCGACGAGTTGTTGAAATTCGGGGATGGTTTTGGGCATTTACAATCTCAATTCAGCCACGGAGACACGGAGGGCACAGAGAAGAAGCCAGAAGCGAGAAGAAAGATGAAAGATGAAAAAGCAGGTCCCTTGTCGCTTCGCTCCTCGGGATGACAGACTTTTTGTTTTCATTCTGACTCCTAACTCCTACTTCTCCGTGTCCTCTGTGCCTCTGTGGCTAATCTACGGTTACACTACAACTTCCTTGTAGGCGCCGCGGAAATCAATCACGACGGCCTCGTGCTCGTGGCGGACCTTGTAGCGGATCTTGTCGCTGGTGAAGACGGCGGCGGCCGTCGGGTTGTCGGCGAGGAAGAACTCCGGCTCCTGCCGCCCCTGGAGGAATCCGACCTCGACCGTGGGCGCTTCCTGGACGTTGGCGAAGACGTACCAGTCGTTGGCGTCGGAGAGCAGCGGCGAAACGATGACCCGCTCGCTCGACTGCCCGAACATGAACCGCACGCGGTTCGGCGTGAAGCTCGCGTCCACGTACTCGCGCTCGTTCTCCTGGCGGGCCAGGCCTTCCAGCTCATTCGGCACCACCAGCACGTGCGGCCCGATGCCCAGCTTCTTGCCGCTGTCCTTCTCGGTGCGGTTGCGCATGGCGGTGCGGACGACGTCGAGCTGCGCCGCCGAGAGCGCGGTCGAGCCGAGGTTGCCGTGCGTGGCGTGGAACCACGCGAGAGCGTCGTAGATCGCGGCGTTGTTGATCATCAGGTTGAAGACGCGCTGCGCGAGGGTGCGCCGGGCGGAGCGGCCCAGGCGGCTGACGATCTGCGGGACGATGCCGATGTCGTCGTTGATGATGGCCTTCCGCGTCACGGTGACCAGGCCGCCGAAGGTGACGACCGAGTAGGTCGCTTTCTCGTCGGTCGGCGCGGTCAGCTCGCCGTAGTCGGCCGATTCCGTGGCCACCGTCGGCAGGTCGCCGAAGTAGCCGACGCGGACGCGCTCTTGGGTGCGAAAGTCGGGCACGCTCGAGAACTGCGCGATCAGCCCGATCCCGTAGTCCTGGTCGCGGTAGTCCTTGAGCAGAACGCGCCGCAGCGTGTTCCCGAGCGCATTCGGGAACCCTGCGGTGGTGTAGTCTTCGCGGACTCGCAGATGCGGCAAGACGCTCCCGGTGACTTCGCCGTCGCCCGTGTAGGCGACGTAGGCTTCCCGGATGCCATGGAACGCCGGGACCCCGGTGTCTTCGACCGGCAAGTTGAACAGGCGGTCGAGCGCCATCTGCAATTTTTCCTCCGGCTCCCGGACCACCTTCACGCGGCCCGTCTCCATCACGCGGCCGACCGGAGAGAGCGCCGCGTAAGCTTCCCGCACTCGCTGAATTTCCATCTCGATATCCTCCTCAGAAAGATCGCGCCCTCCGTAGGGTCCATCCGGTTGAAAGCGGCTGGCCACGAGGCCGGCCAGAGGCTTCGGCAGGCGGGAGGCGGAAAGCTTCCCGTCGAGCCGCACGCGGTTTTCCGCAATGCGCTGGCGGCGGACCGCGTCGGAAATCTGCTGCCGCAGCGCCTTCACTTGCTCGCGCACGTGGGCCACTTCCGGAGGAAGAGCGGCAGCCAAGTCCTCCTGCGCCGCGAGCCAGTCGGCGAGCGCCCCCAGCACCCGCGGGGGATTCACCTCGGGCTGGCCCAGCTCGGATTCCAGCACCTCCTGCAGGCGGAGTTGGGCGCCTTCCGTGCCCGGGATCAGTCCGCTCGCGGGATCCGATACGACAGATTGATGTCGTATCGCCTCCAGTATTCGTTGGATTTCTTGCTTCATGGTTGCTCCTTGTTGATACGTGCTTTGAATTTCCCGCGAACGGGAACTTTCGTTCGTCTCAGTCCGGAATTCTGAATTCGGAATTCGAGATGCGGACAGCGCCATTGTTTCCGTAGCCGGATTCCGGATTCCGGATTCCGAATCCCGCAGCTCGCGCGATTCGAGCACATCGAGGGCGCGGCCGCCGCTCGAAGGCGCGCTGACCATGTCCACGCTGTGCAGCGCCACGATGTCTTCGACTTCCAAGGCGCGCTCCGCGCCGTCGCCCGTCGGACGCACGGCGATCACCGCGTCGAGGCTGAAGCCGATCAACTCCGCGCGCCCTGCGGACCAGGCCGCCAGCAGCTTGTCGCGCGCCCAGCGCTCGCTCTCGAGCAGCGTGAGGGTGGCTTCCGGGCCGCGCGGCCCCAGCGCCGGCTCGGAGAAAAATCCGATCAGGTCGCGCACGCTGTGCGAAGTTCCGTTACCCTCCGAGACGTGGTCGGCAAAGCACCGCGCGCCGTCCAGATGCCGCAGCGCCGCGCGCGCCGAGCGCTCGGTCCACTTCAGAGGGAGTAGGGAGTGGGGAGTAGAGAGTGGGGAGGATTCGATTCCGAATGCCGGATTCCGGATTCCGGATTCCCTACTCCCCATGCCCCAGTCCCGACTCCCCATGCCCCCTGGCCTGCTCCCTTTGTTTCCATTCCACGGATAGCGGTTCTTGGAAAGTCCGTACTCGAAGATGCGCACGCGCCACTTGCGGCCGCTGTGCGCGCCGTTGGCCGGAGCCTCGAGCAACGCCCCGCCGGCCAGGTTCGCTTCGATGACAGAAAGTGAAACCGCAGCCCGCCCCGGCGCGTTGACAGCAGCGGGACCAAGAAACGTAGATGGCCGGGAACGGGCCGGGGAGGACGCAGAAAGTATTGAGGTTGATTGCTGTGACATTGGCATAATCCGGGAAGTCGTCAGAAGTGCAGGTCCCTGTCCCGGCACGCCGGGATCGGGATGACAAGTTTTTGGTTTCATTCTGGCTCCTTACTTCTGACTCCTGACTCCTGCTCGATTCGTTGGCGCAGGGCATGGAGGTCCATCTCGACGTTGAGCTGAATGGCCGCGGAGGCGATGAGCTGCTGCGCCGTCTCGGCGTCAATCAGTTGGGCGCGGCGCAGCTCGACGACCGTCGTGCCCACCTGCGCGAGCGCCTGCGCGGCCTTGGCGAGATCGCGGACGCTCATCTCCGGCATCTGCACCTGGAAGCGGCGGCTGGCGGTCTCGGCGAGCGTTCCCGCGACGATGCCCTGGTCGAGGACGAACTCGAGGACCTGGCGGAGCATGAACGCGACGGCGCCCTGGCGCTCGAGCAGCATCCGGAAGGTCGGCTCGCCCATTTCGAGCGCCGTGGCGCGGTTCGCGTTGCCGCCCTCGGCGAACCAATGCTCGGGAAAGCCCGCGCCGGCGAGGTTCATGTTCTTGATGGTGCGGGCGGCCTCGTTGAAGTCCTGGGCTTTCAAATCGGGCGCGATCGTTCTCCACTCGACCTGCTCGTTGTGCGCGCGCACGGAGCCGGGACGCGGCGGGCGCTGGTCTTTCAACCACTCCTGGATCTGCTCCTCGGTCGCTCCCTTGAGCAGCACGTCCCAGATGAAGGCGTTGGCAAAGCCGACGCGGTCAATCAGCCCGAAGAGCATCTTGTCGTAGCCGTCGAGATAATCGCCGATGGCGAACAGATCGCTCACGCCCCGCGAGGCGCTGCGGGCCTTGTTGATGGCGAAATAAAAACAATCGCCGGTGAGGCTGCCAAAGGTGGCGCTCTCGGGGTCTTCATCGAGGCGCACGATGCGGAAGCGCCGCGGCTGCGTTTCGCCGGAAGCGGGGCGGCGCCATACCGCGACCGGCACGGAGACGGCCGTGCTGCCCTCCGGTCCTGCGGCCAGCTCGATCTCGCCCCACTCGACCGCTTCAATCTCCGCCGGGTCGAGGTACCCCAGGCGCACGCGCCCATTGACCGGATTGACGGCGGCGAGCCAGCACTGCTCGCCGAAGATCGCAAGCTCCTTGACGATTTCCGGGAGCGTCACGTCCATGCGGTTGACCGGGTCCTGCCAGAACGAATCGAGGACGCGCGCGACTGCCGGGTCGTCCACTTTGAGGGTGACGCCGTCGCCGACCACAAAGTTTTTGGTGTGCTCGACGATGCGGTGCGCCAGCGGATTGACGAGATAGAGGTAGTAGGCCACCTGCTGCATCCGCGCGTGCATCGGCGGGAGCAGGTCGCGCGGCGAAAGCGATCCGCCCAGGCCGCGATAGGGGCCGACGGGACGATAGCCCTCCGGGTCCTGCCCGAACAGCAGCGCCGGGGAAGCGGCTTCCAATGCCCGCGAGCGCTTCGGGGCCGGAGGTGCAGCGGCGGCAATGGCACGCCGCGCCTCTTGCAGATTGAGTACGGTTAAGCCCATGCGATTTCTCCTGTTGAATCCGTCCGAGCCGCGCGCGTCAGCAAGCGGGCCTCCAAAGAGTCGGTGGAGAACAGAGCATCGGGGCCCGCTCCCTCATCCCGCAGGGCGGGACGGCTCGGCTCATACCAGTCGCGCTCGCTCTCGATGCCGCCGGAGGCGACCGGGATTCGCCGGCGGTCGGCGGCGTGCAGCGCCAGCGCCAAGGCCCAGAAGCGGTCGGCGTGCCCGTGGTCCGCGTCGCGCTCGGCGTCAAAGCGGATGTTGCCGGCCTCGGTCACGATGCGCTTGACGGCGTTCAAATCGCGGCGCAGCTCGCGGCTGTCCGGGATGCGGATGGCGCGCTCCTCAAAGCTGCGCTTCATGCGGATGGCGAGGTCCTGCTTGCGGGCGAGCGTGAAGGTGACCGGCTCGACTTTGCCGGGGAACTGCGCGGCCAGCCGCTCGGCCATCTCCATGCCGAGGCCGGTCGAGTCCACGGCCCCGCGCACGCAGTGCGGGATCACGTCGCGCAAAACCTGCTCCTGCGCCGCGAAGGTTGCGCCGGGCATCTCAATCAGCGCGCGCGTCCAGAAGACGTCCCCCACCTTTTCGACGACGGCCAGCACGGCCAGGTCGCGCACGCGGCCCACGTCGTAGCCGAAGAAGAGGGAACAGGGAACAGGGAATAGGGAATAGGAAGCACTATTGTCCTGCTCTTGATTCTGTTCCATCTTCCTGTTTCTTGTGCCCTCTTCCCTCTTTCTCTCTTGCTGTTCCCTGTTCCCCCCGGCCCGGCTGAGCGTCTGGCGCGGGGCCGTGGCTATTCCCTGTTCCCTATTTCCGACTCCCTGTTCCCTATTCCCTATTTCCGAATTCCGGATTCCGAATTCCGAAGGAAGGACGGTTGTGGCTTCCGGGCTTTGGCATTCCAGGATCATTTCGAGCGGGATGTAGTTGGCGCTCGACGCCAGGAAGACGCACTCGTACTCCTGCTGCCAGGTCTCTTCGTCGCCGATGGCCTGGCGCAGCGCGGCAACGTCAATGGGGCAGCCCTGCGCGACCGCCGTGTGCACGTCGCACCAGTGGCCGGAGAAGGCGGAAGAGGGAATAGGTGACCGGGAACAGGGAACAGAAAGAACCGATCCGGACTGTTCCCTGTTCCCTATTCCCTGTTCCCTATTTGTCAGTCCAACCTCTTTGGCCATCTCGTAATACTTGCCGCGGCAGCCGTTCGGCGTCGAGAGGACGCGCAGCTTCAGGTTGCCGCGCGAAACGCGCCCGAAGGCGGCGGCCCAAATCTCGCGGTCGTGCTGGTGGAACGCGAATTCGTCCAGGATCATGTTGCCGGTGTAGCCGCGCGCCGTGTCGGGGTTGGCCGGGAGGCCGATGATGCGCGAGCCGTTCGGGAACTTTACTTCGTGCTGCAAGATGTCGGCCTTGTCGAAAAAGGAGGTTTCGAGCTTGCTGCCGACGATCCGCAGCGCCTTCGTCAGTTCTTGGACTTTCTGCATGAATTCGAGCGATTGGCGCTCGCCGCGCGACAGCACGATCCAGAGCGTGCGATGGACCAGGCAATCGAGCACGGCTTCCAGCGCGGCCGCAAAGCTGTAGCCGATTTGCGTGGCTTTGACGGCGATCTTGAAGCGGGAGCGGTCCTTGATCCAGCGTTCCTGGTAGGGGTAGAGAGGAATTCGGAATTTGGAATGCGGCATTTCGGATTCCGGATCGCGGAGGCGGGCGCGGAGGCGCGGAGGCACAGAGGTTTTCGTGGTTTTAGGTTGCTCGTTGTTGGAATCGCTCCGGTCGGCCACCGTTGCTATCCCGCCCAGCCCCGGAGGGGCGATAGAATCTAGCCCAGGACGTGAGTCCTGGGAAACCGCAGGAGCCGGATTATCGGAGTCCCGGAGGGGCGAAAGAAAAGCCCTGTTCGCTTGTTGTTCTGTCGCCCCTACCGGGGCTTGTCTCTTTGTTCCACCGCACACCCCGGGCTTACGCCCGGGGCTAGACTCTGTCGCCCCTGACGGGGCTTGATTCCGGCGGGCCACCGCTGCCTTGCCCGATTCGGGGGCGCCCGAATTCGGGCGCAGCGGGTCGCGGCTTGGATTCTGATTTCTAGCTTCTGACTTCCGACTTCTCATTCTCCGTGCCTCTTTGTCTCGGTGGCTTCCGGGTCGTCATAGAGTCCGAAAATTTCGCGGATGCGCCGCACGTCGTCCGGTGTTAGCGACTGGCCGGCGTGCGCCTTGCGCTCCAGTTCCTCCAAATTCGCGCGGCCCTTTTCGCGCTGGAGTTGAAATTCTTTCTCGGCGAGCGAATGTTTGCGCTCCTTGAGATCGAGTTCCCGTTCCCGGTACAAATTGGAGAAGTTCGCCTGGCGCTGCTTGAGCTCGTATTCGCCGCGTTTGCGTTCGGCCTCTTCCAGCTTCAGCAGGTCCAGTCCCGCGGCGGTGCCGTCCTGCTTCGCGGTGGAGAGCCGTTCGAGCAGCACCGCGCGCAGCAAGTCGGAAACCGACAAGCCGTCCTTTTGAAGCAGCGCGAGAAAGCCGTCCAAGCGTTGCTTCACCTGCTGCTGCTTCGCCTGGCGCCGGTGATAGCGGGAGGAGTAGCGAGTGATCGCTTCCGCCGACACGCGCTCTTTGGTTTGCGCCTGGATGGCGCGCGCAATCGCGCCCGGCGTTTCTCCCTGGTCGAGCAGCCGGTGCAACACCGCCTGTGACTCCGGGCGGAGCTTGGTGATGTCGGATTGGAGCGGGTGGGCCATTCATGTTTCTACCGCAGAGGAAATTCACCGCAGAGGACGCAGCGGAACGCAGAGAATTATTTTTAATTTCTTCCTTCTCTGTGATCCTCTGCGCCCTCCGCGGTTCTCAAAAGCGCACCCCCGCATCGGTGATTTTCTTGTCGAGCAGGAGGATGCCCTTGGCGGTGAGGGCGGCGGCCAGGATGCGGTCCTGCGACTCCCGCTCGTCGTAGCGGCGCTCGCAACGGACGTAGCCGCCTTCCTCCAGGTAGCTCAGGTAGCTCTCCAGGTCTCGCTGGGAGAGCGGGATGTTGCGGTCGCGCAGCGCCAGTTGCAGGTGGCGAAAGGTGATCAGGTGCGGGTAATCCTGCTTCAGCACCCAGATTATCTCGCCGCGCCGGAGGTCGTGTTTGAAAGCGTCTTTGGACATGGTGATATTAGCCACAGAGGCACAGAGACACGGAGGAGAAGAATTCAGAAGTCAGAAGACAGGAGTCAGAAGAAGTGCAGGCTTGCCCTGAGCGAAGCCGAAGGGTCACTCGTCGCTTCGCTCCTCGGGATGACAGGTGTCTTGGTTTCTTCTGACTTCTGGCTCCTGACTCCTGGCTCCTGACTACTCATCTCTGTGCCTCTATGTCTCGGTAGCTTCATTTCTGTTCCCTATTCCCTGTTCCCTATTCCCTGTTCCCTACTCACTGCCTTTCTCACTTCTTGCACGTGGTCTTGCAAGTCCGCGACGGTCGAGCGGACCTGTTCGAGCTTGTCGGAGTTGACTTGCATGGCGAGCACCAGATCGTGCTGGCTGGTGGAGGCGTGCTCGACCGTGTCAGCGAGTTTCTGGAGCGCCATGGCGGTCGTGCGCTGGCTTTCGATCAGCGGCGGCGCGTAGCTGTGCGCCAGCCAGAGAAACGATCCCAGCACCAGCAGCCCCGGCCCCCAGCCGATCAGCGGCGCGATCAGGTCCTTGTATTGTTCGAGCGCGCCCGAGCGCGCCAGCTCGACCAGCAGCACCACGATCGAGGTTCCCACCACCGCGCTGGCGGCCGGGATGGCGCTGCGCTTGGCCGGGGCGGAAGTTGTCGAAGCGGGTTGTGTGTCCATGGGTTATCCGAGCCGCGACCGTAAGGGAGCGGTCACGACGCTGGGGTTATCTCACTCGTATCGGTGACCGCTTGCTTACGCGCGCGGCTCTGATTCTTGGCCCGTTCCAGGGCCATCTCCGGCGTCTCGGTGATGCGGAGGGAACTCCAGTCGAGCGGCCCGTCATTTCCTGCGGCGCCCGCGGCGCGAACCGCCGCCAACACCGCCGCCACCGCCAGGCGGATGCCCTCTTCGATCAGTCGGAGTTGCTGTTCGGTTAGAGACATGGGGTAGGGGGTAGGGAATAGGGAACAGGGAATAGGGAATAGGTTGGACGGATCTGTTCCCTGTTCCCTGTCACCTGTTCCCTCATGTAACTCGCTGTCTCCGTGGCATTCGGGTTCGGTTTTCCTTCCAAGCTTCGGACCAGATCGTTCAACTCGCGGACCAGGCGCGGGAGGATTTCGAGCAGCGCTTCCAGGCGCGCGGCGTTGGCCTGCGATTTGGCGCGGCTCCACAGCGCGAAGGCGTCCACGGCCGCGTTGTGCGCGTCCATAAAACGGTGCCCCTCGATCCGGAAACGGTCCCACTGCTCCTCGGTGATGAGGCCGTGCACGGCCGCTTCGGCGACGTGGCGCTGGATAGTTTCGTACTCGGCCTGCGTCACCGCCAGCGTCCGGTAAGCGGCCCGTTCAAAGTCATTGCACGCCGCGAGCAGCAAGCCCGATAAAAGCAGCAATAACAGCAGTGACGAGTGACGAGTGACGAGTGAGCCGTGATGGGCCGTTCGCAAACTCGTCACTTGGCACTTGTCACTTGTCACCGCTTTGTGGCTGGAGAGCCTCCCTGTGCGAAGTGCCCGCTGCGTTTTGAGTCGCCTGGAAATCCAGGCAGGGAGCGGGACTCGACCAGGGAGGCTCGTGAGGAGGAGCGATGCAGCAGGGGACGGTCTGCCGTCCGACGCCGTGGCGCGGGACGCACTGTCGGCTGAAGCTGGCTCTGCCTCCGGCGGTTCCTGGGTGGGGAAGGGGTCCGCCGGGTGGACCCGCCAAGGCGCTGGGGAGAGCGCGCTGGGCGGTTCCGCGAGACCCGCTGGTGTCCCATCGCCTAACGGCGCTGGGATGCTGACCCTCCGAAGCGGTAGCTCCGGAGGGCAGGGCGGGGGCAGGTAAAGCCGATAGAAATTCAGCCGGCCCAGCTTGACCGTCCGCTTGGCGGGATCGGCCCAGGAAGGCGGTTGAATCGAGTCGTCGAAATAATGATCGCTGTTGGCCGTGAGGGTATCCTCCTGCTCCTTCGCCGCCAGCGCCGCTGCGGCACAGCGCAGGCATCGCGCCCAGACCCGGGCGTCCTCGCCGTCGAGCGGGCGCAGCAGTTTGGGATAATTCAGATCGGCGGGTTCGAACGAGGAAAACTGCCCTCGACGGAGCAGGACGCGCCGCAAGTTGTCCTCCCAAGCTGCGCCGGCTCGGGAGCCGAAAACCGGGTGAGGAAATTGGGCGCGGTTCAACGCCACCTGCGCCACGGCCCGCTGCGCGTCCTCGCTTTCGCCGCGCGCCTCGCCGAAAACGCACATCGCGAGCAGCACCGTCGGGTCTTGCTCGGCCAGAGGCTTGCCGGGGTCCGGGAGGGGCATCGCCGCTTGCGCGCCGGTCAGAGTTGCCCGGCTGGTTGTCGTTTTGGAAGGGAGAATGCTGGTTCCGGCTTCGCCGTCCCGTCTCCCTTTCGTGTTCGTCCGCTCCGTCATACAAGCCGAGTTTCTTTGATCGCGAATCGCAGAGCAAGGAAACTCTTCCGAGAGTTCCGAGAGAACCGAGAGAACCGAAAATCCCGAGGGAACCGAGAATTCCGAGAGAACCGATAGAACCGAACGTGCCGGGCAGCAGGTGTCGGGAGTGAGGCGTACGGTACAGAACCGGCGACCGGATTCCAGCCACCTAGTGCCTGGACCTTGCTTTGTGCTACAGTGGCGACTGATGAATCCGAGAGTATCGCGGGACGTTCTTCGATGGGTCGTAGTCGCTGCCGCCCTCGTTTCCGCTGCGCCGGCGCTCCGGTCAGCGGGCCAAGGCGTCGGCGGGCAGTTGCAGACTTCGCCGTTGGACACGCTCAACCAAAGGTTGCTCGAGCATTACCGCGGCGGCCGCTATGCCGAGGGTATTCCGGTCGCGAGCGAGGCCTTGCGCGTGGCGGAGACGACCTACGGCGCGCAGCACCCCATCGTGGCGGAGAGCCTGAATAATCTGGCCGAGATGTACCGGCTGCTCGGCCGGTTTGCGGAGGCCAAGCCCCTTTACGAGCGCGCGCTGCGCATTGCCGAGACGTCCTCCAGTCCCGAGGGTATTTTCGTGGCGGCAGTGCTCAGCAACCTAGCCGATCTGTATCGCCTGCAAGGAGCCTACGCCCAGGCCGAACCGCTTTACCGGCGCGCGATTGTGACCCGGGAAAAGTTGCTGGGACCGGAACACGCCGACCTGGCCCAGTCGCTCAACAGCCTGGCGCTGCTCAAGGCCGCGGAAGACAAGCCCCAGGAAGCCGAGCCGCTTTATCAGCGCGCCATGGCCATCTACCGCAAGGCGCTGGGGGACGAGGACCTGCTCGTGGCGGCCACTATGGGCAATCTCGCCGAACTCTATCGCTCCCAGCAAAAATTCGCCCAGGCAGAACCGCTCTATGCGAAGTCGCTCGCCATCGCTGAGAAAAAGCTCGGACCGGAAAGCCAGACGGTGCTGATCTACCTGAACAATCAGGCGCTGCTCTACGCCGCTCAGAACAAGCCGAGGGACGCGGAGCGGCTCTTGCAACGAGTGCTGGCGATCAAGGAGAAGATGTACGGACGTGATACCGCCGCTTCCTACACGACGCTTGAGAATCTGGCAACTGTTTACCAGGACCAGGGCCGCTACCGCGATGCGGAACCGCTCTGGCAGCGCGTGCTGGCCATCGGTGAAAAAGCGTACGGATCCGACAACCCCGCTCTGGCCGCGCCGCTGGAGGCCATGGCGGAAGCCGCGAAGAAGCTCGGACGCGCCGACGAAGCCGCGCGTCTCCAGGAGCGCGCCCGCCAGCTCACTCGCCGGCGGTGATGGCCCCCGCTTTCGATGCCCGATTCTTCGGGGCGATTCCAGCGGCGGAGGTATTTGACGCCAGGCGGGGACAATCCCTATAATGAAGGTTTGAGCAGTGGTCCGAGGAGGATTCATGTACGCCGTCATTGAGACGGGCGGGAAGCAGTATCGTGTCATGCCCGGCGACGTCATCCGCGTGGAGAGCCTGCCGGGCGAGGCCGGGAGCGTCGCCGAGGTCGGGCGGGTGCTTGCCGTTTCTTCGCCCGAAGGAAAACTCCTGGCCGGCGCAGAGGCGGCCCAGGCCAAGGTCCAGGCCACGATCTTGCGTCACGGCCGGGCCCGGAAGATTCTTGTCTTCCATTTCAAGCGCAAGAAACAATACAAAAAGACGCAAGGCCACCGGCAGGGATTCACCGAGCTGCGCGTCGAGACCATTACTGTCTAGGGGACAGGGAACAGGGAATAGGGAACAGGTAGTTATGGCACATAAAAAAGGATTAGGAAGTTCCCGCAACGGCCGTGATTCCAATGCGCAACGCCTCGGGATCAAGTGTTTCGGCGGACAGCTCGTGCCGGGCGGCTCGATCCTGGTGCGCCAGCGAGGCACGCCCTTTAAGCCGGGGCAGAACGTCGGCCGGGGCAAGGACGATACGCTGTTTGCCAAGATCACCGGCGTGGTCCGCTATGCCAACCGCGGCCGTTTTGGAAAGTTCATTTCCGTGCTGCCGCTGGAATCGGCGCCTGTCCCGAGGGCAGTCGAGGGAGCGGACTGATCCTTTTCGCAGAAAGCAGCCCCGGCCCGCCGGGATTGTTTTCTGCGTTCTTGTTTCGAGCCGAATTCCCAGAGGGCCTTTCCCCACGCAGCGAGGGAGGAGCAAGAAGCGCCGCGGTGATTTTCGTTGATGAGGTGGTGATCACCGTTAAGGCCGGCGACGGCGGCAATGGCTGCCTCGCGTTCCGACGAGAGAAGTATGTGCCCCGTGGCGGCCCGAGCGGCGGCGACGGCGGCAAGGGCGGCGACGTCCGGATCGAAAGCTCCGACCAGCACAACACGCTTCTTCACTTCCGCTTCAACCCCGAACATAAGGCGCAGCGCGGCGCCCACGGCGAAGGCAGCAACCGCAAGGGCCGCGACGGCGAAGACCGGATCCTCCGCGTGCCCGTCGGCTGCGTGGTTTGGGAGGAAGGCACGAACCAGAAGCTGTTTGATTTCACGCAGCCGAACCAGCAGTTTATTGTTGCCGCCGGAGGGCGCGGCGGACGCGGCAACGCCCGCTTTGCGACCTCCACGCACCAGGCCCCCCGCGAGGTCGAACCGGGGAAGCCGGGCCAGTTCCTCCGGTTGCGCCTGGTGCTGAAACTCCTGGCGGATGTCGGGCTGGTGGGCTTCCCGAACGCCGGCAAGTCCTCCTTGTTGAGCCGCATTTCCGCCGCGCGTCCGAAGATCGCCGATTATCCGTTTACGACGCTCGAGCCGTGTCTCGGCCTGGTGCGCGTCAGCGAGGAAGAGAGCTTTGTGGTGGCCGACATTCCGGGGCTGATCGAAGGCGCTCATCTCGGCCACGGACTCGGAACGCGCTTCCTGCGACACATCGAGCGCACGCGCCTCCTGGCGCACCTGCTGGACGTGAGCGAGCGAGACGGGCCGGACCCGGAGCATGACTTTGATGTTTTGATGGAAGAACTGGCGAGTTTTGAGCCGCAGTTGGCGCGCAAGCCGATGGTGTTGGTTGCTTCCAAAGCAGATCAGGCGGGGGACGGCCGGCGACTCCGCGCGGTCGAGGCCCTGGCGGCGCGCCGCAACCTGCGGTGCTTTGCGACCTCAGCCGTCACGGGGGAAGGGCTGCAGGAGCTGATTTGGGGTATCGCGGAGACGTTGCGCGAGCTGCGGCGCGCGGAGCCGGCAACCGCAGCTTCCGCTGTCCCGTTGGACACGGAACCCGCGCCAGCTCGCGCCTCTCATCCGGAGGCTCTGGATCACAGAGCGGAAAGGGAACGCGAGTGAACGTAGCCCTGTTCGGGGGGACCTTCGATCCGATTCATTCCGGCCATCTTTCGGCGGCGCGCGCGGCCATGAAATCGTTTTCGCTCGACCGGATTCTCTTTATCCCGGCGAGTCTGCCGCCGCACAAGCGCGCCCGTCCCCGCACGGGGTTTGCGCACCGCTACGCGATGGTGACGCTGGCCTGCGCGGGCGTCCCGCAATTCGTCCCGTCGCTGCTGGAAGCGCCCGAGGAAAGCGGCGGCGAGCCGAATTACACCATCTTGACCGTGCGCCGAGTGGCGGCCTTGCTGGGACCTCCCGACCGCCTATCGTTCCTGATCGGGGCCGACGCCTTTCTCGATCTGCCCCACTGGCGGGAGTGGGTGGCATTGCTCGATGCCTGCGATTTTATTATCGTGAGCCGGCCGGGTTTCCCCATCGCCGAAATCGCCAAAGTGGTTCCGCCCGAATTACAGGCCGGTCCCGGCACGGACAACCGCATTCCGCTTCGCCGCACTGCCCTTCATTTGCTGACGACGGTCGAGGCGGACGTTTCTTCCTCGGGGGTACGCCGGCGGGCCGCGGAAGGGAAATCGCTGGCGGGACTGGTTCCCGACGCGGTCGCGGATTACATTCAGAAACAGGGCTTGTTCCGCCATGAGCACGAAGCCAAGTAGCAGCCGCTCGCCGCTCGACGAGGCGGTGGAGGCGGCCAAGGACAAGAAGGCGCTGGACATTGTCCTGCTCAATCTCGAGGAGGTTGCCACCTTCACCGATCATTTTCTGATTTGCAGCGGAACCAGCAGCCGCCAGGTCCAGAGCATCGCCGACGAAGTCGAGCGCCGGCTGAAGGCGGGCGGTTTGCGCGCTGCCCATATCGAGGGCTATAATCACGCCGAGTGGGTGTTGCTGGACTATGTGGACTTTGTCGTCCACATTTTCTCCGAGCGGGCGCGCGGTTTCTACGACCTCGAACGGCTCTGGAGAACGGCGCGCCGCGTGCCGGTGAGCAATGAGGAGTGACGAGTGAATCGCTGAACGGCGATCCGGCGTCCCATTTTCTGGTCGCTCGTCACTGGTCACTTGTCACTGCCTTCCTGCGTGCTCACGCCCTGGAGCAAGGGGAGGGACTTTGTGCGCGTGCGGGTCTTCTGGATCGGGAAAACCCGCTTGCCGGGCGTGGCGGCGATGACCGCCGAGTACACCAAGCGCCTCGGACGTTATTGCGATTTTCACACGGAGGAATTGCGGGAAGGGAAGAGAAAAGCCGGCGGAGTCTCCGCAGCAGAAGCGGCTCTGCTCGCACGGTCGGAAGGTTCCTGTCGCGTCGCGCTCGATCCGGCGGGCAGAATGTGGAACTCCTCCGAGCTGGCAGCGTTCTTGAAGAAGAAGCGGGATGACGGCAGCCGCGGGATAACGTTTTGCGTCGGCGGCGCGGACGGTTTTTCCGCATCGTTCCGGCAGCAATCGGATATGCTCCTTTCGTTGTCGCCGATGACGTTGCCGCACGAATTGGCCCGGGTAGTTTTGCTCGAACAGCTCTATCGCGCCTTCACGCTGCTGGCGCATCATCCCTATCCGCGCTAGGGCAGAAGACAGAAGTCAGAAGTCAGACGTCAGAAGGAACAAGGAGGCAGAGGAAGCAAAGGAGACAGAAGAGGCAGAGGAAACGCAGAAGCAGGCTGCTTCATTTCCTTCCTGTGCTTCCTTTGTATCGTATGCTTCTTATGCTTCCTCATTCTGACTCCTGACTTCTGGCTCCTGACTTCTTGAGGTTTTCCCATGGCCTGGTTTCGGAGAGAAAAACAACGCATCCAACCGTCTGACAGCACGCACATCCGCACCGAGGGTTTGTGGACCAAGTGCGACGGCTGCCGCCAGATCATTTGGAAAAAGGACCTCGACGCCAACTGGAACATCTGTCCGAAGTGCGGGTATCATTTTCGCCTCGACGCGCGCGCCCGGCTGCGCCTGCTGCTCGACGAGGATCACTACACCGAGCACGATGCCGGGGTGGAGACCACCGACCCGCTCCAGTTCGTGGACTTGAAGCCCTATCAGGAAAGGCTCCGCAGCGCGCAGCAGGCCACCGGCCTGAAAGACGCCGTCGTGACGGCGGAAGGCAAGCTGGCCGGGCAACGCGTCCTGGTCTGCGCCATGGAGTATTCCTTCATCGGCGGGAGCATGGGCTGCGTCGTGGGCGAAAAGATTACCCGCGCCATTGAGCGGGCGGCGGCCGGCCGGTTGCCGCTGGTGATTGTTTCCGCCTCGGGCGGCGCCCGCATGATGGAAGGCACCGTCAGCTTGATGCAGATGGCCAAGATCAGCGCCGCCCTGGCGCAGCTCGATCAGGCGGGCGTTCCCTTTGCGAGCATCCTTACGGACCCCACAACCGGCGGAGTGACCGCGAGCTTCGCGATGCTCGGCGACCTGAACATCGCCGAGCCGGGTGCGCTGAT
This sequence comes from Acidobacteria bacterium RIFCSPLOWO2_02_FULL_61_28, assembly GCA_001767035.1. Lineage (GTDB taxonomy): Bacteria > Acidobacteriota > Terriglobia > 2-12-FULL-54-10 > 2-12-FULL-54-10 > 2-02-FULL-61-28. The sequence continues at coordinate 3,602 of MEKR01000182.1, read as the reverse complement.
CGGCTTTGCCGGTCCGCGCGTCATCGAGCAAACCATCCGCCAGAAATTGCCGGCGGGATTCCAGCGCGCCGAATTCCTGCTCCAGCACGGGATGCTCGACGCCGTGGTGCCGCGCCTGGAGTTGAAGCCCTTCCTGGCCCGCTCCCTGAAGTTCTTCACGAGTTAATCCGATGGACTACGCGGCGGCCACCCGCTACCTGATTTCGCTCGGCAACGAAGTCCGCGCATCGAGCATGGACTCGGTTCACGCGGCGAAGCTCGGTTTGGAGAACATTACGACGCTGCTCGAGGATTTGGGACGCCCGCAGGATTCCTACCCGAGTGTCCTGATTGGCGGCACGAACGGAAAAGGCTCGACCGCCGCGATGCTGGAAGCGGTGCTCCGGGCCGCGGGGCTTCGTACCGGCCTCTACACGTCTCCCCATCTGGTCGAGATCAACGAACGGATTCAGTTGCGCGGGCAACCGATTTCTCCTGCGGATTTCGCCGCCCTGTTCACGTCTCTCCGCGCGCGGATCGAGCGCCTGCTGGCCGCGGGCCGGCTGCGCTTTCATCCGACCTACTTTGAATGCCTGACCGCGATGGCCATGGAGTACTTCCGCCGGCACGGGTGTGAGCTGGCGGTGTTCGAAGTGGGCATGGGAGGCCGGCTCGACGCCACCAACACCGCCACTCCGCGCGTGGCCGTCCTCACGCAGATTGATTTTGACCATGAGCGTTTCTTGGGGAATACGGTCGGGGCGATCGCTGCGGAGAAAGCCGGCATCGTCAAGCCCGGGGGCATCGTGGTCAGTGCGGCTTCTCATCACGAGGCTGTGGCGGTGATCCGCGCTCATGCCCAGGAACGCGGTGCACGGTTGATCGAGAGCTGGCGGGAATATTCCGCCGAGGAGATTTCCAACGAGGACGGACAATCCTCGTTTCAAGCCTGCCATCCGGATGGATTCCGACTCCCGGTCGAGCTGGCGCTGTGCGGCCGGCATCAAGTGGAGAATGCCCTGGCCGTGGTCGCAGCGGTGCGGGAATTGGTGAAGATGGGTTTCCCGATCGCCGACGAGCACATCCAGAATGGGTTGGCTGCGGCCGAGTGGCCCGGACGGTTGGAATTGATCCAGGAACGCCCGTTGGTTTTTCTCGATGGCGCGCACAACCCCGCCGGCGCGCGGGCGCTGGTACGATTCTGGGAGGACCACTTCGCAGACCGGCGCATTATCCTCGTCTATGGCGCGATGCGCGACAAAGCGGTTCCGGAGATCGTCGAAATCCTGTTTCCCAAGGCGGAGGCGGTAGTCCTGACGCGCCCGGAGCAGTTTCGGGCGGCCGCTCCCGAGACCATACGGGATTTGAGCGGTCATCTCAATCGATACGTGGTGATCGAACCGGCTCCGGAAGCCGCACTCAAAACGGCCCTCGCCATGGCAGCGCCGCGCGATGTGATCTTTGTAACCGGGTCGTTGTTCTTGGTCGGGGACATCAAGCGCCGCTGGGCGCCGCCGGTCAGTGTGCGGGAGCCCTTGGCACTTCCTTCCGCTGCTGACTGAATAGGAACCCGTCGGACCGCTTCGCAAGGTTGCTACGGCAGGACCGCGATGGCTTCTTCAACCAGTTGTGGCTCGATGGAATTCGCTTGCGCCCTACAGCCACTTCACGCTTTTGACATTGGCGTTGATGACATAGACCCGGAGGATTTTGCCGGTGGGATCCTCCGGCACCATGAAGAAGCCTTGCCGGTCCTTGCTGTAGCCTTCGGTAGTTCCCTCCAGGCGCTCTTTGTCGGCGAAGACGACTTCCAGCTTCCGCCGATTCGCCGGGGCGGGGGGCGCAGGCGGGGCGGGCGGGGCGGGGGTTGCGGGCGTGGTGGTTGCCGCCGCTCCGGGCGCTTCTTTCAGGAAAAAGATCGCCTTCAGCTTGCGGAGTTCGACGTCCTCCCCTTCTTCCGCTTTCGCCGTTTGGGAAGGAAACAACTTGCACTTGTCGCGCATCGGCGAGAAGTCAAACACGTATCCTCTCGGCCGGCGTCCGTCCAAGAATGCGATCACCACCAGCGGTGCTGTGGGTTTTGCGATCGGCGGGGTTGCCACGCCGGTTCCTCCTTAAAATCGCTCGCTCCTAAGTGTAGTGGTCTTTTCGCCGGACGGCAAGGGGCTGGGTACAATAGAATGGCTGAGTGACATCCGATCTCGCCGGCATTTGAGGTGTATCCGTCATGCCGAGCAAATACGACGCCATCATCATCGGCACGGGACAGGCCGGACCGTCCCTCGCGGCGCGATTGGCGAAGGCCGGAATGCGCGTGGCGATCGTGGAACGGAAGCTCTTCGGCGGCACCTGCGTCAACACCGGCTGCGTCCCTACCAAGACGTTGGTGGCGAGCGCCTACGCGGCTTCCCTGGCGCGCCGCGCCGCCGAATACGGCGTGTTGATCCCCGGCCCTATCGCCGTGGACATGAAGCAAGTCAAAGCTCGTAAAGACGCCATCGTGCGGCGCTCGAACGAAGGTGTCGAAAGTTGGCTCAAGAAGACGCCCAATTGCACGGTGTATGAAGGCCACGCGCGATTGGAGAGTCCGCGCATCGTTCGGGTGAATGGTGAGCTGCTGGAAGCCGAGCGCATCTTCATCAACGTGGGCGGGCGCGCCTTCATCCCGCCCCTGCCGGGTTTGAGCGAGGTTTCCTACCTGACAAATTCCAGCATGATGGAATTGGATTTTCTACCCGAGCACCTGATCATTATTGGGGGCGGCTACGTGGGCCTGGAGTTTGCTCAGATGTACCGCCGCTTCGGCAGCCAGGTGACGCTGGTCGAGCGCGACCCTCGCTTGATCGTACGAGAGGATGAAGACGTGAGCGAAACCGTCCAGCAGATTCTCGAAAAGGACGGCGTCGAAATCCGCCTCCGGGCTGAATGCATGGCGGTCGAGAAACGCGGAGAGCGCGTGGCGGTCCGGCTCGATTGCGCCGAGGGCGACCGGGAAGTCGTTGGAACTCATCTGTTGGTGGCGGTAGGCCGGCGGCCCAATACGGACGACCTAGGACTGGAGGCCGCCGGAGTCGCGGTGGACTCGCGGGGCTTTATCCAGGTGGACGACCAACTGCGCACCAACGTGCCCGGCGTCTGGGCCTTGGGCGACTGCAACGGGCGAGGCGCGTTTACACACACCGCCTACAATGACTACGAGATTGTGGCGGCCAACCTGCTCGACAACGATCCCCGCCGCGTGAGCGACCGCATCCCGGCCTATGCGCTTTACATTGACCCGCCGCTGGGCCGCGCCGGGATGACAGAAGCGGAAGCCAGGCGCAGCGGGCGGAAGGCGTTGATCGGAAAGCGGCCGATGACGCGCGTGTCCCGCGCGATCGAGAAGGGGGAAACGCAGGGCTTTATGAAAGTCCTGGTGGACGCGGAGACGCGCCGCATCTTGGGCGCGGCCATCTTGGGCATTGGTGGGGACGAGGTTATCCACTCGATCCTCGATGTCATGTATGCCGGCGCTCCTTGCACGGTGATTCAGCGCGCCGTGCACATCCATCCCACCGTGTCGGAGCTGATCCCGACCATGCTCGGTGAGATGAAGCCGCTGGCGTGACGCCTCCGTTGCTGCG
>MEKR01000181.1 GCA_001767035.1 Acidobacteria bacterium RIFCSPLOWO2_02_FULL_61_28 | reverse complement strand
TCGCCTTCAACGACATCCGCACCACGCTGCAGGCGCTGATCGCCACCTACGACAATACTAATTCGCTTCACACGAACGCTTACAACGAGGCGATCACCACGCCCACCGAGGAATCGGTGCGCCGCGCGCAGGCGATCCAGATGGTCATCAACCGCGAATGGGGCATCGGCAAGAACGAGAATCCCAATCAGGGCGCGTTCATCATCGACGAGCTCACCGAACTGGTGGAAGAAGCGGTGCTGCGCGAATTCGAGGCGATCTCGGAGCGCGGCGGCGTGCTCGGTGCGATGGAGACCGGCTACCAGCGCGGCAAGATCCAGGAGGAGTCGCTGCACTACGAGCAGATGAAGCACGATGGTTCCTACCCGATCATCGGAGTCAACACCTTCCGCAATCCCGGAAACGAAAATGCGGCCGACCCGGTGCCGCAGAAGATCGAGCTCATACGTTCGACCGAGGAGGAAAAGCAGAGCCAGTTGCAGCGGCTGGCCGACTTCCACAGCCGCCACGCCGCCGAATCCGGGCCGGCGCTGGAGCGCCTGAAGCGCTCGGTGATAGCCAACGAGAACGTGTTCGCGGTGCTGATGGACGCGGTGCGCTGCTGCTCACTCGGCCAGATCACCCACGCGCTGTTCGAGGTGGGGGGGCAGTACCGGCGCAGCATGTAGCCCAAGTCAATACTGGATTCTTCAACGCATGCGCCCCGCCGGTTCGCAGCGTGTGACCTCATTGTTGTACAGCTCCCAGGCTCGTCAGTCCAAACAACCATTGTGCCAAGTCACCGTGCGTTCATTCGGAGATCCTGACAAATGCGAGAAACCGCCGAATGCAGTTTTATATTTAAACAGGTAAATCAATAAGTTAAATATTTATTCCGCGGACAAGGCAGCAAAGATCGTAGATGCAGAGCAGAGATATGGCAAGCAGTATATCAATATATTGCGCATGGATAAAGTCTCGTATATACTCATTATATTACGCAACTTTCTAATGAGGATCACGTATGAGCCTCGCTCCCCTTCCTCGACTAATTAAGCCCGTGGCGCAGCCTCTCGGCCTGTATTTCCGCGCAGGCCATAACGACCACACAACGCTCAGCCAGCTTTTCGCTCAAGGGCAGCGTTCTTATTACGGCGTTGTGTTCGACGCGACGCGCATGGACCGGCATCGTGAACTCCTGAAAGAAGCAGAACGCGCGCGCTTGGAGTGCATCCTTGATCCATGCACTCAAGCGACAGCCACAATTGGGGGGTACTCAGAGAAAATAGAGCGCCTTCCCTGGGGCGTAGGGCGGCCCCACGTTGTGGAGGATTTCGAGGGAAGCTCCCAGACGACGTTGATGTCGAAGCTCGCTGATTTTGCAGTTCGGCACCGCTTCAGCCAAGTCCTGGCTCCAACTCATTACATTAGAAACGGGAGTGATCCTTGGCTTTTCGCCGACGTCGAGAGTGTCTGCCAGCTACGAAACCGTCTGGACAGGTCCGGAGGCAAGGGAATCGAGATCATTTACTCGTTGTGTTTGCCCTACGCATCATTCCGCGACGAAACGCAACGTGAATCCATCATTACTCGCCTGGATGGAGTTCCGGTGCAGTCGTTGTGGTTACGCGCAGACGGTTGCGGCACTGATAGCACCCCAACTGCACTTCGCAACTATGTTGCTGCGTGCCGAGACTTCAATGAGCTCGAATACCCAATCGTTGCCGACCAAATTGGTGGCTTACCGGGTTTGTCACTGCTAGCGTTATCAGCTGTCGGCGGGCTCACGACAGGATTGGCAATTGGCGAGCGTTTTGACGCGAGCCACTGGCATCGCCCACAGAAGGGACGTCCTTATATGGCGCATCCGCGCGTATATCTGTCGGCGCTAGATCTATCTCTGGATCCGGATGAGGCGAAAGTGCTCTTTGAGCGGAATCTTCGACTCAAAGGCTTATTTGGCTGTAAGGACCCGGACTGCTGTATTCGGGGGACCGTCGATATGTTTGAAAAGCCGGCTAGACATTTTGTGGTTCAACGAATCAAGCAGGTAGCCGAACTCGGTCAACATCCTGATTCTCTAAGACCTGCCGTATTCCTCGATCGGTACGTTCGGCCCACCACCGACCATGCACTACAGCTTTCTAAAGCTACTGGTCTCGACGAAGCCCTGCAGGTGCGATTTGCTAAGCATCGTCACCGGCTTGATGCGTTGCGATTATTGCTTAGCAAATTAATCGAGTCCGGCCAAATTGCTTTGCATGCCCGCATTCCTAAGACGCGCGCAATGCGTGAAGGGGTGCCGACCAGAAGTTATTCTGCTTGAGGTCAGCAAATATGACGACGACTGCGATTGCACGAAAACTTGAGAACATTACGGCCAAGGGAGGGATGCGGTTGGTCGACATAGCCAATGTCTTGGGTACGCGTCCAGAAACCGTATCGCGATGGAACCAAGGTAAGGCGTTTCCGCAACCGACTGCGGAGCGACAACTCCTTGAGCTTGAATGGGTTGTCGAGCAATTGGCTGATTTTTACGAACCGCAGGAGGCTCGCCTTTGGCTTTTCTCGCGTCAAAAGCTCTTAGAGGGGCAGATCCCCGCTGGTCTGATCGCCGCGGATAAGTCTGATAAAGTGCTTGAGGTGATCTCCAAACTGCGTGAGGGCGTGTACATCTAGGCGTGCCTTTACTGTGGTCCACGAACCTCGGCTTTTGGATTTTCTGGTAGCTAAGACGCCGGAGAGGTTTGGTGGAATCGTTTATCGAGCGACGCGGCTTGGTTTGGCGGCAACAACGCCGTCAACAGCCGGCGGTCGCTGGATGCCTAGAGATGGCATGGCGGTTCTTTATACCAGCACAGAATGGGACGGTGCTCTAGCCGAGATGAGGTTTCATCTGGGTTTGTTGTCTCCCGTGCCTAGGAAACCTATCGCTGTTCATCGGCTCCAGGTCGCCGCGAAAAGAATGATCCGTATCACCCGAAACGATTTCGACGCGCTAGATATCGATCCAAATCGATTCGGGGAGCTTGATTACAGACGTCCTGAAATAGTTGGTGACGCAATCGGCTTCTTGGAGTTCGACGCTATGTTGGTGCCGTCAGCGCGCTGGCCATGCGAGAACCTTGTGCTTCTCCAGGATAATCAAGACTTGTCCGATTCTCCAACCGTACTTGATTCCGAGGAAGTTGCTTGGATTGATTGGGCGAAATCTCCCGGGTCTGTTGGTCCGTGAAACGTCGAGTTCCAAGTCGAGGACAATCAAAGGGTTTCCGTCCGGTGTCAGCACGGCGCGCCTTGTGTTCGATGACTTCCTTCTTGACCAACGCCTTCTCGTCGATGGACACGCGCCCTTGCTTGATCTCGCATGGCGCGAGATAGCCGTCCTCTACGCCCTCGGTCAGTGAATACTCGTACACCGGTTCGCCGAAGTGCCGGTGATTGTCGGCCGTGATCGCCTGGTCCTCCGCAGTGCCTTCCAGTTGACGCGGCGTCGCGGTAAGGCCGATCTGAAACGCGTCCGGATTGCGCGTCAATACTTCCGACCACTTACCCCAGGCCGAGCGGTGGCACTCGTCGATCAGGATGTGGCTTAAGTGATTCTCCGGGTAGTGTCGACGCAGGAAAGAGGCGTCACCTTCCTCGTGGATGCCGAGTGACTGATAGGTGGCGATGTGGATGCGGGCATTTTTCGCCGCGTTGCTGCCGTCTGCATTCTCGCGCACGATCTTGGCGTCGGCGCCGAAGACATTATGGAAGCGTCCGTGGGCCTGATCCCGCAACTCCTCGCGGTCCACCAGCACCAGCGCCCGCTTGAGTTGCCCCGCATCCGACAAACGCTGCATGGGGCCGACTGCAATGCTGGTCTTGCCGGAGCCCGTGGCAAGCGCGAGCAGGGCGCGTTTCTTCGCCTTCCCCTGTTCCGCCAGGGCCGCGCGTTCGAGCACGGCGCGTACCGCGGCATCCTGGTAGTAACGCAGCCGGTCTCCCGCCTGGCTGTAGGGCATGAACAGCGGAAGGCTGCTTTCCGCGGCCAGGTCGAGGCCGAGTGCCTTTACGTAGCGCGCGAGCAGCGATTGCGCGATCGGGAATTCTGCGATCGGGTGCGGCGCTGTCGTCAATCCGGTGAACGCGTCGTATTCGACGAACTGGTGCCCATTGGTGGAGTAGACGAACTGCACGGAGTGCAGCCGTGCGTAGGCCTTTACCTGCTCCAGTCCCGTGGTCGGCAGGAGCTTTTCCCGTTTCGCCTCGACGTAGGCTAGCGTGAGTGGGTGTGCATGCGGGGGCGCGTACATGCGAAGCAGGTAATCCACCCGGCCGCGCCCGCTCTTGACCGGTTTGCCGTCGATGATGTCCACCCGCACCGCGCTTTGTTCACGATGGATCTCGCCATGCGTGCCCCGCTTGTCTTCCGGGACGATCTCCAGCCAGTCGCGCTCGCGCAATGCCGGGTCGATGAGATTCGCCCGGGTGTCTGCTTCGTTGTAGCCGGTCTGCGTCATCCCGAATTGCTCAGGCAGCCTTCAACACCGGCAACTTGCCGATTGCCTTCCCGAGCCGGTCGGCTTCGGTTTCAAGATCGTAACGCGCCTGGAGGTTCATCCAGAATTGCGGCGTCATGCCGAAGTAATGCCCGAGCCGCAGTGCGGTATCAGCGGTGATGCCGCGTTTACCGTGGACGATCTCGTTGATGCGCCGCGGCGGCACGCCGATATCCTTCGCCAGCCGGTACTGGCTGATTGCCATCGGGGAGAGGAACTCCTCGGCGAGGATCTCGCCGGGGTGGATCGGTGCAAGTTTTTTCATTGTCATGCCTCAGTCGTGATAATCGACGATCTCCACATCCTCCATCCCGCCCGCCCGCCAGACGAAACAGATGCGCCACTGGTCGTTGATACGGATACTGTGCTGCCCCTTCCGGTCGCCAGTGAGCGCCTCGAGCCGATTGCCGGGAGGAACCCGAAGTTCGTCCAGCCGATGTGCCGCAGCCAGCATTTCGAGCTTGCGCCGTGCCACCGACTCGATGTTGCGGAAGCGCGTAACGCGTTCGCGCCCAAACAGGCGGCGCGCATCATCGTCACGGAACGACTTGATCATTCCACCGTATATTAACGGGTGGCGTTATTAATCGCAACCCGCCGCGGCCATGTCATCACCGAGGCGGGCGCGAACCCGATCTCGCAGCTCGCCTTCAACATGGCGAACGGCTTCGCCTCCGTCGAGGCACTTCTCGCCCTCCTGCGGCGCCCTGCGAAATCCCTTGCGTCCTTACCGGCCTTACAAATGGTTGCAATATTCCGGTGAACCAAGGGGGTCGTTGCAGCGTTCAAAGTACCAGGGGTCACAGAACAGGAGGCGCGTATGAAAGCCCTCGCTAGATACACACTCATGCGGCTGCTGGCGCTGCTGCTCATGCTGTTGCCAGCGCTGTTGCCCGGATTCGCACCGGGCAGCGCGCTTGCCGAGGAACAGCCCGCCTTCTCGCAGCAGCAGCTCGACCAGATGCTGGCGCCGATCGCGCTCTACCCGGACCCGCTGCTGTCGCAGCTGCTTATGGCATCGACCTATGCCCTGGAAGTGGTCGAGGCGGCGCGCTGGTCCAAGGCCCGCCCCGGGCTGCAAGGCGATGCAGCGGTCATCGCGGTCGCGCAGCAGAACTGGGACCCGAGCGTCAAGTCGCTGGTCGCTTTTCCCCAGCTGCTCGCCTGGATGGACGAGAACCTGGAATGGATGCGCGGGCTCGGTGATGCGTTCCTTGCGCAGGAGCCGCAGGTCATGGAAACCGTGCAAAGCCTGCGCCGGAGGGCGCAAGCCGCGGGTACGCTGCGCTCGGACGACCGTATTCGCGTCCTCGACGAGGCACAGAGCATTGCGCTGGTGCCGGCCGATCCGCAGATCCTGTATGTGCCCTACTACGATCCAATGCTGATGTACGGAACGTGGTGGTCGCCGGCCTATCCGCCGGTGCGCTGGCGGCCGTGGCCGGGTTATTTCATTCGACCGGGTTACGCGGCGAGCTTGCACTGGGCTCCCGGGGTCATCGTTTCAACGCGATTCTTCTTTGGTGCCTTCGACTGGCCCCGCCGGCAGGTTCGCGTGGTGAGCGCCAACCACTACAACACCGTAACCGTCAACCGGCAGCCCGCCCATGCTCATTCAAACCCTGCCGCGGTGAACCCGGTAAACCCGGTGCACCCAGTGCACCCGCTGAACCGGGGGCCGGGCGT
>MEKR01000180.1 GCA_001767035.1 Acidobacteria bacterium RIFCSPLOWO2_02_FULL_61_28 | reverse complement strand
CCAGGTCCGTCAAGACCGCATCCTGAGCGTGTTTGAAGGCTTCTTTCATGTCGCGTGCCTGTTAATCACCTTGAGGTATTTTTGAAACCAGTTCTAGTGATTAGCGAATCCGAGCCGCAACCGTAAGAACGGCCCATCCGCCCCGCGATCCTGCTTGCCCGAAGGGCAAGACTGTGAATAGCCGTAGGTGGAACCTACGGAAACGGATTCCCAAACCAGCTCCCGGCCCCGCAGGGGCCGGACAATCGCCCCTCGCGGTCAACCCCTTGCGGGGTTGAATTTCCTGCGTTGGGTCTCGTTCCGTCCCGGCCAGCCGGGACGGCTATTCACGGTCGGCCCCTTCGGCAAGCTCAGGGCAAGCCTGCCGGGCCGAAGAGAACAGGGGTAGCCACGGCATGTTGTTTATGCCGTGGGCATGTTCCGGGTTGGGTCCGGCAAAAGCCCACCGCATCCCGCCAAGCGGGACCGTGGCTACCGGAACCCTCTGTGGTATCGTAAGGATTGACGCAAGCGGGTTCCGTTCCCCCGATTAGCCCACTCGCTCGGGAGAGGGTTGGTTCCGAAATGAAAGCACCAAAAGTGAGAACGCGTCGGAATGGCTCCGGGGCTGGGTTGAAAGACAAGAAAGTCGCTCCCGCAAAGGGGCCGGAATCGCGGAAGCCTCCTCATTACGATGTCGCCATCATCGGAGCGGGAATGGCCGGATTGGCCCTGGCCCGGCAACTGTTGCTCCGCACCGATAAGAAAATCCTGTTGCTCGATAGGTCCGCCCAAGTTCCCATTCCGCGCCAGAAAGTCGGTGAATCCACGGTCCAGTTGGGGGCCTACTATCTCTCGAAGGTGCTCGACCTGGAAGAGCACCTGCTCCGCGAGCAGCTTCTGAAATACAACCTGCGCTTCTACTGGAGACGGCCCGGTTGTCCGAACCGTTCGTACGAGGAATTCAGCCAGTGCTACATCAAGACGCCTTCGAACATCGCCGGCTATCAGCTCAACCGCAACACGCTCGAAGCCGAGTTGCTCCGGCTCAACACGGCGAATCCGAATTGCACCTTCCATGCCCCGGTGCAAGACCTGGCCGTTTCGCTCTCCGAGCGTGGTTACCATTCCTTGCGCTTCCGAACGGAAGGAAAAAGCGCATCCGAAACTGAATTTTCCGTGACCGCCGAATGGGTGGTGGACACCACCGGACGGAGCAAACACCTGGCGCGCCGGATGGATTTGACACAGCCAAGCCCCATCCGGCACGGGTCTTCCTTCCTCTGGGTCGAAGGGCTTGTCAACATCGAGAAGCTCACCGACCTCGGCCTCGATGAAATCCGGATGCGCAAGGACCGGGCGCAAACCGGCCACTTCCCGATTTGGCTGGCCACGAACCACTACGTGGGCGAAGGGTTTTGGTTTTGGGTGATTCCGTTGCAGGGCAAGACCAGCCTGGGAGTGGTTTACGACAGTGCCCTGTTTCCGGCCGAGCAGGTGGCCACGCCGGAGAAGCTGATGGAGTGGGTTTGCCGCGAGTTTCCGCTGTTTGCCCGCGACCTGCCGCGCCGCAAAATCCTCGACCACGGTTCGTTCCGCAGTTTTGCGTATGACTGCGCCGAGACGGTGAGCGCCTCGAAGTGGGCGCTGTCCGGGGAAGCGGGCCGGTTTTCGGACCCGCTTTACAGCCCCGGCGGCGACCTGATCTCGCTGCACAACACGCTGATCGGGGACTTGATCCTGACGGACGACGACCGCGAGCGCGCCCGCAAGGTCCCGCTCTATGAAACCCTGCTGCGCTCGCTCTACCATGCCTATGTCCCGAGCTACGCCGTGAGCTACGACGTGCTCGGGGACCAGGAAGCGTTTGTCCTGAAGTACACCTGGGAGCTGGCCGTGTACTTCACCTTCTACGTCTTCCCGTTCATCAATAACCTCTTTACCGACCCGAAATTCATCCTGCCGTTCCTGAGCAAGTTCGCGCGCCTGGGCCGCATCAATGCGAACCTGCAACCCTTCTTCAGCGCGTTTTACCAGTGGAAAAAGCGGCACGGCAGCCCGCCGCCCGCGCCCGTGCTGTTTGACTTTACGCAAATCGGCCCCTTGCAGGCTTCCGAGAAGTTGTTCTACCGTGTGGGAGTCTCCGCCGATGAGGCCCTCGACCTGCTCGATGCTCACCTGGAAAATCTCAAGCATCTTGCCCGCTTCTTCCTGGCGCACGGAGCCTCCCGGGCTCTGGGCGAGGAGCGCGTCCTGACGCATCGGGCGTTTGTCGAAGGGCTGGATTTGACCCGCACGCAATTTGACCCGGAGACTTTCCGCACCCAGTGGGCCCGCCTGGCCAAGCAGAAGGGGCGCTACGAATGGCCCTTCGACCCGTGCGTGCTCAACCCGTTCCGCCCGGATGCGCGAGGATTAGGGGACGGCCACCGCGCCCTTTCTTCCAAGATGGCCTCTGCCCCAATGGCCTCTCCCATGACACGCAGATGACTTCGCCGACACTAAGGAGCGTTGCCGGTTTGCTTCTCGTTCGAGCGGCGACGGAAATATACGACAAGATTCTCTCCAGACCTATCTTTTCCTGATTCCACAACGCGCAGATGGAATGATCCCTTACGCCAGCCGCGTCTGAGTGAAGTGCATAAGGCGGGGAAATTTCCCCTTCCAATCCAATGAGAAAGCTGGTATAAGGATAAGGTCCCCGGTTGCATACGTTTCCCCCCGGTGCATCCTGTATGGCGGGAGCTGAATGACTCGCAGAAACGGTAATACCTTATTCTTTTCCGGCTCAGCCCTCACCCTGGTCGCGGCTTTTGCCGGGCTCACGATTCTGGCAGACCGGGTGGACCAGTCCGGGCAGCGGTTCTACCATACCGGGGCCGAGATCGTCACGACGTTGGATCAGCTCGCCCGCACATATTCCGCATTCGACATGGCAAAGGCTGGGGTCCTCTATTCAGACCGCTTCCGGGGCAGCCCGCTTGGCCTGACGCGGCTTGAACCAATCGAGGAAAAGGACGGCTTGCGAAGGCTTCGCTTTGTCGCCGCCGAATCAGTCCTCGACAGGGCCGGCGCAATGGCGGAATGGCGGGCTTATCTGGATTCCTTTGAGGCCGTTGAAGAGATCAAGCTGCACCTCCACCGCCTCGAAGCCTGGGATTCGCCGAGGCCCTTGGTCGCGATCGTCCGTATGGAGCTGATCGGCAAGCCAAGAGGAGCACTCCAGACCGGGATTGACCGGGCCTTTTTTCGGTTTGAGTTCGAGTCGCTAGACGGCCAGTTGCGGATTCTCAGCAGCTCGCTCCAGGAAGGCGAGCGGACCATCGCCGACCGGCCGCAGTTTGTGAATGTCGCGCGCGAAGCCGGGGTGGACTTCCTCAACCAGTATTATCCGGCGTTTCTCAACCAGCCGCTGAAGTTCGGCATGATCCGGTACGGCCCTGCCGGCATTTCCGCCGCCGACTACGACAATGACGGCTTTTACGACCTTTTCATTCCTGATGGTGTCGAAGCGAAACTTTTCCGCAACCGGACCGACGGGATGTTTGAGGACATCACCGCGAAAGCCGGTCTCGCGGGCCTCGATGGGGTAAGCGTCGGCGTGTTTGCCGATTACGACAACGACGGCTGGAAAGACTTGTTTGTCAGCCGCACCTTCCGGCACAACCAGTTGTTCCACAGCAACGGCGACGGCACGTTCACGGACGTGACGGCGAAGTCCGGGATCGGCGAGGACTGCTGCACCACGGTCGCATCCTGGGCCGACTACGACAGCGACGGGTTCCTGGACCTCTACGTCGGCCGCTACCTCGACCCGCGCAAGGCCATCCCGACTACGTTCTACGCCCGCAACGGCGAGCCGAACCAGCTTTATCACAACAACGGCGACGGTACCTTCACCAACGTGACGGAGAAGGCCGGTGTCGGCGAAGTCGGCCTGTGCCTGGGAACCGTCTGGGGTGACTACGACGACGACGGGGACCCGGACTTGTATGTGGTCAACGACTTCGGCCGCAGCACGCTGTACCGCAACGACGGCGACGGAACCTTTGCGGACGTGACGGTGAAGAGCAACACTCTTGCTTACGGCGCGGGCATGAACGCCTCGTTCGCCGATTACGACAATGACGGCCGGCTCGACATCTATAACACGCAGATTCGGTCCGACCACGCCTGGTTTGCCGAATCCCCCACCGTGTACCGATACATGCTGAACTCGTTCCGGCAGGGTGTCTGGAAGACGGACATACCGCTTTATTGGGAGATGTTTCACCAGTCGGGGTTCGGTTTTGTCGGCATTTTCCGGAAGATGGCCTCCGGGAACACGCTGCTGCGCAACAAGGGCGACGGGACGTTCGAGGACGTCAGTTGGAAAGCCCACGCCAATCCGCCCGGCTGGTTCTGGGGCGCTTCTTTCGCGGACTTTGACAACGACGGTTGGCAGGACATCTATGCCGCCACGGGCTGGGTCTATAACGACCCGGGCACCGAGATCGAAATGGATTTCTTGAACAACGTGGTCAGCCGCCAGAAGGATTACAAGACCGGGATTTTCTTTGACCCGAAGCATTTTGGCCGCACTTCCTGGCACGGCTACGAGCGGAACCGCCACCTGCGGAATAACGGCGACGGGACGTTTGTCGAGATCGGCCGCGCCGCCGGGACCGATTTGCTTGCCAACAGCCGCGGCGTGGCCGTGGCCGACTTCTGGAATCGCGGCGTGCTCGACATCGCCGTAGCCGCCTCGACGGACCGTCACGCCTTGCTCAAGAATGAAGTTGGAGCGAATCGCAACTGGCTCGCCGTCGAGCTGGTGGGAACGCAGTCGAATCGGGACGCCGTCGGGGCGCGCGTGACGATCCGAGTGAAGGGAGAGCCGCAAATGCGTGAACTGGTCATCGGCGACGGCTATGGTTCCCAGAACTCACTACGCCAATACTTCGGCTTGGGCGAGGCAACGAGTGTAGAGGAACTGACGGTCCGCTGGCCGCGTTCCGGCATTGCGCAGACCTTCCGCAACGTAGCGGCCAACCGCATGGTCGAGATTACGGAAGGCAAGAACGAGGTGGCAGACAAACACTACTCTCAACCCAACGAAAGTAGGGTACGGTGAAGGCTCTCGTTCGAAAGGCCATCTCAAGGCTCCGCACAAGGATCGTCAGGGCATGGCTTCAGCCATGCCGTAACCGCCGCATTTTGAGGACGGCTTTAGCCGCTGAGGTGTGTTTTTTCGCTTCGATTAAGGAAGGACTTACCTCAGGGGCTAAAGCCCACCTAAGTTCTGCCGTTGCTTCGGCACGACTAAAGTCGTGCCCTGACGAAACACATTGGGTTTTGAGCCGGGTTCTAATAGCTTGTGTGCTTGCAGCCGCTGCTGTGGCCGTCGCCTGGACTGCCGCCAATCCCGCCACCGACCCGCAGGGGGCGTGGTTTGAGGACATCACGCAGAAGGCCGGCGTGGCCGCCAAGCACACCAACCGCTCGTTCAAGAATCCCTACGCGCAGATCATGGAGGGCTACACCGCGCTGGGCGCCGCCGCTGCGGTCGCGGACTACGACGGGGACGGTTTCGAGGACATCTATGTCACCGATTCCAAGGCCGGGGGGAAGAATCATCTCTATCACAACAACGGGGACCTGACTTTTACCGACGTTGCCGAGCAGGCGGGCGTGGCCGACGGCAACGATGAGGCAAACGCCTCCGCCGACGCCCTGTGGTTTGACTATAACAATGACGGCCGCCCGGACTTGTTCCTGGTCCGCTTCGGGCGCAGCCAGTTGTTCCGGAACCTCGGCAAGGGCAAGTTCGGCGAAGTTACAAAGCAAGCGGGCCTCGACCGCTACAGCAACGCCATCACCGCCATCGCATTCGATTACGATCGCGACGGCGACGCCGACCTCTTTGTCGGGAGCTATTTCCAGCCTGTCAATATTTTCGACCCCGACACCCCGCGCTTCTTTCCGGAAAGTTTCGAGACGGCGAACAACGGCGGCGGCGTCACGGTTTTTCGCAACAACGGCAAGGGAACCTTCACCGACGTTAGCGCCAAAGTCGGCATCAAGCTGAGCGGCTGGACGCTCGACCTCGGCCACGGCGACGCCGACAACGACGGCGATGAGGACCTCTACGTGGCCGCCGATTTCGGCACCGACCGCTTCTTTGTCAACAACGGCGACGGCACGTTCGCCGACCAGACCGAATCCGCCATCGGTATTGACAGCAAGAAGGGCATGAACGCCGACTGGGGCGATTTCGACAACGACGGCCGCCTCGACATCTACGTCACCAACATCACCGACGACTACATGCGCGAGGGGAATTTCCTCTGGCACAACAACGGCGACCTCACCTTCACCGACGTCGCGCGCGAGACCGGAACCCACGACACCGGCTGGGGCTGGGGCGGGAAATTTTTCGACTATGACAACGACAGCTGGCTCGACTTGTACGTGGTCAACGGCTGGGTCTCGGCGGGCAAAGAAAGTTACGTCCCGGATATTTTCACGATGGTGGTGCGCCCCGGCGTGGACTTTGCGGACCTGCGCAACTGGCCCCCGATGGGCAACAAGAGTCTGAGCGGCTATCAGAAGAAGAAGCTGTTTCACAACGAGCGCGGGCAGTTGTTCAAAGAAGAGGCCACGCGGCATGGCCTGGACTCGCTGCGCGACGGGCGCGGTATCGCCGTGGCCGATTTTGACAACGACGGACGCCTGGACCTCTTCGTCTCGAACGCCAACGCCGAGCCGTTCCTGTATCGCAACACCCTCCCGACGGGCGCGCACTGGGTGGAGTTCCTGCTCGAAGGGACGGCGTCCAATCGCGGCGCGATCGGCGCGCAGCTTCGGCTCACCGCCGGAAACAAAACGCATTTCAATTTCGTCAACGGCGGCAACGGCTTTGCCGGCCAGAGCACGCTGCGCGCTCACTTCGGCCTCGGCAATTCGGACACGATAGACGGCGTGGAAGTGCGCTGGCCTTCCGGGAGGAAGCAGCAATTCACAAAGCTGGCGGCGGACAATATCTACAAGCTGGTCGAGGGCAACCCCCGCCCCGCCCTCCTCCCGGCGAAAGCGGGTCAGAAATGAGAAGGACACATCTGGTTTTTGCGGCCTTGGCTTGGAGTGCATCCGCAATCTTGTTCAATTCGTGGTTCCCGCGCGCCGTGCAGGCGGAAGACGCCGCCTCGGTGCTTCCTCCGCTGGAGGCGCAGCTTGCCTCCGATCCCGACAACCTGCGCTCGGGAAGCGAGTACCGCCGGGCGGTCATTCGGATGGGCGAGTACGACCGCGCGATCAAGTTCTTCGAGAAGTTGGTGGCCGATCATCCGAACGCCGCCAATGCGCACTTGAATTACGGCTTCGCATACGTGGACAAAGTTCCGGTGGCCGGTTCGATCACCCAGGTGATCCTGGCCAACAATGCCCTCGGCGAATTCGCCAAGTCGGTCGCGCTCCGGCCCACCTGGATCGGTCTCTACACCCGCGGGAACAGCTATTTGTACTGGCCCAAGATTTTCGGCCGGGCGTCGCTGGGAGTGGCTGACCTCGAAGAAGCGATGAAAATGCAGAAGGCAGACCGAAAGCGCCGCCATCACGTCCGGACTTACATCGCGCTCGGCGACGCCCACTGGAAGACGGACGATCTCGACAAGGCCCGGGCGGTCTGGGAGGAAGGGCTGAAGCAGTTTCCGGACCATCCGCAACTGAAGGCGCGTCTTGACAAGAACGGCGATGACCTCCAGGCCGTGATGGACGGCGTCTACGACATTACCAAGCGCATTGATACGACCCTGGAGGAACTGTGGGCGGAGTAGCGTCCCGTAACCAATTCAAGCGCGGCTCCGTTTCGGCATTCCGAAAGGGGGCGTGGCTTGCAACCGTCGGCGCAGCGGCCGCGGCGTTGTTCCTTCTCCCATTCGCCATCGGCGCGGGCGAACCGGGTCAGATTCGGTTTGAAGAGATCGCCGCCAAGGCCGGAGTCCGCCATGTCCATCGCACGCGGCGGTTCGCCGGCAAGAGCGCGGATGTCCTGCGGATGTTCACCTCCGGGGGATCGTCGGCGGCTGTGGGCGACTATGACAACGACGGCTTCGATGATTTGTTTGTAACGAACTCGGACACCGGCCAGCCGAACCGCCTCTTTCGCAACAACGGCAATCTGACGTTTACCGACGCGACGGAGTCGGCCGGGGTGGCGGGCGGCAACGACCCGCTCTCGATTGTCGCCGACGCGCTGTGGTTTGATTACGACAACGACGGCTGGCGCGACCTGCTGGTGGCCCGCTTCGGCACGCCGATCCTCTATCACAACGAGCGCAACGGCAAGTTCCGCGACGTGACGCAACGCTCGGGGTTGAACAAGTTCGCCAACACCATCGCCGTCATCACGTTCGACTATGACAACGACGGACGCCTCGATCTCCTGTTCGGCAATTACTTTCAGCCCGTCAACCTGCTCGATCTGAAGACGCCCAAAGTGCTGCCGAACGACCTCGACAACGCCGTCAACGGCGGCGGCGTGTCGCTCTGGCGCAACAACGGGAATGGGGCCTTCGCCGACGTTACACAGAAGGCGGGCTTCGGCAAGCACACCGGCTGGACGCTCGACATGGGCCACGGCGACTTCGACGACGACGGCTTTCCGGACGTTTATGTCGCCGGCGACTACGGCACCGACCGCATTTTCTTCAACAACGGCAACGGCACCTTCCGCGACGCCACGGAAACAGCCATCGGCTTCGACACCAAGAAGGGCATGAATGCCGAGGTCGCCGACTACGACAACGACGGCCGGCTCGACGTGTACGTCACCAACATCACCGACGAGTACATGAAAGAATGCAACATGCTCTGGCACAACAACGGCGACGGCACGTTCACCGATGTTGCCAAGGAGACCGGCACCTGCGACACGCTGTGGGGCTGGGCCGCCAAGTTTGCCGACTTCGACAACGACGGCTGGCTCGATCTCTTTGCCGTGAACGGCCTGCGCTCGGCCGGGAAAGAGAACTACATCCCGGTGCTCTTCCAGTTGATCGCCACGCCCAACGCCGATTTCAGCGACGTCAACAACTGGCCGGCCATCGGGGACATGACCTGGAGCGGCTATCAGAAGAAAAAACTCTTTCGGAATCTTGCCGGCCATGCGTTCAAAGAGACTTCCGGTCCGGCCGGAGTGGACAACGACCTCGACGGGCGCGGAGTCGGCGTGGCGGATTTCGACAATGACGGGCGCCTCGACTTCTACCAGACCAACGCCGACCAGCCCGCTTTGCTCTACCGCAACCTGACCGATCCGGCGGGCCACTGGATCGAATTGAAGCTGACGGGAACGAAGTCCAACCGCGACGCCATCGGAAGCCGCATCGTGGTGCGCGCGGGCGGCCAGAGCTGGGTCCGGGAAGTGAATGGCGGGAATGGCTATTCGAGCCAAAGCACCGCGCGCGTTCACTTCGGGCTGGGCGCTCTGGACAAGGTTGATGCGGTCGAAATCCGTTGGCCGAGCGGGCGCAAAGAGACGCTCTCGGTGCCCCTCGACACCATCAGCTCGATCGAGGAAGGGAAAGGCGTGGTCGCGCAATGAAACGGGCCGCACACGCGTGGATTCTCGCGGCGGGGATCGCGGCCTCGTTTGGGCTTCAGAGTTCTTCGCAGACCCTGGGACAGACCCTGGCCGCGGCTGAAGACCAGATTGCCATCCACCGCAACCTCGGGAAAGCCTTCTACGAAAATCCGACCACGCACCAGCAGGCCGTCGAGGAGTTCCAGAAAGCCCTGGAGCTGGCCCCCGACTCCACGCGCGAGCGCCTCAATTACGCCCTTGCTCTTCTCCGCGCGGGCAAGACCCCGGAAGGAGTCGCCGAACTCCAGAAGGTCCAGCAGCAAGACCCTGCGATCCCTCACACGTGGTTCAATCTGGGCATCGCCTTCAAGAAGGAGGGCGAGTACGAGCGGGCAGTCGGGCAGTTTGAGCAGATGGTCCGGCTCGTTCCGAACGAACCGATTTCTCAGTACAACCTCGGCTACTTATACCGATTGACCGAAAGGGCCGATCTGGCGTTGCGGCACTTTGAGGAGGCGGCGCGCCTCGATCCCGCCCTTGCGGGACCGCATTTCCAGCTCTACAACGCCTATCGGCAGGCCGGGCGAACCCAGGACGCCGACCGGGAGCTGCGGACCTTTCAGGAAATCCGGCGACGGCAGGCCGGCGCCGTCATCCCCGAGGACCTTGACTGGAGCTATTACGCGGAGGTGTACGAAACCATCGAGCCGCTGGGCGCCAGGGATGCGGAGGCGTTGAGCACGGAACTCCGGTTCGCCGACACGAGCCTCGGTTCGGGATTCGACGCCAGGACCGCCGGTCTCGCCGTGCTTGATTCGAACGGGGACAGCCGCCCGGATCTTCTTGCGTGGTCCGCAAGCGGCGCACGCATCTTCCGGGAAGGTTCCGCGCCCGTTCAGGATGCGGGCTTGGCTGGCGTTCAGGGTATCCGCTTCGTCGCCCCCGGAGATTTCAATAACGACGGGCTTGCGGACCTCTGCGTGGTGACGGAGTCCGGCGCTGCGCTCTACCTAAATCGGCAGGGAAGGTTCCAGAGGTCTCCCGCGCAACTGCCGGCGGGCCGCTACGCCAAGGCCGTCTGGATTGACTACGACCACGATTACGATCTCGATCTGATCCTGCTCGGCGAACGGCAGGCGCTGGTTCGGAACAATGGCAGCGCGGGGTTCAGCGACCTGACGCGGGACTTTCCGTTCGTCGCCGGGCGCGCCACCGATGGCGTGACCTTGGACGTGGTTCCCTACGAGAACGGCTTTGACTTGGCGGTTGCCTACGAAGATCGCGCGGGCGTCCTTTACCGGGACAAGTTGGGCGGCAAGTACGAAGCCCAGCCGCTCGACGCTTTGCGCGCCGCCGCGAGGTCGCTCACTGTTCGGGATTTCGATAATGACAGTTGGACCGACCTGGCCGCGACCTACGCCGACTCGACGGTGCTGCTGCGCAACCGGGAAGGGAACTGGGAGGCGCTTCCGGCCACGCTTTCATCCGCCGGCCCGATGGCCTTCGCGGATTTTGAGAATCGCGGGTTTGCCGACCTCGTCATCGGGAGCGCCATCTCCCGCAACCGCGGCTTGGGGCAATTACTGGCTCCAAGGCCCGTCACGGGCGGGTCTTCCGCCGTGGCCCTGGCTGAAGCCGACTTCGATCGCGACGGCAAGACCGACCTCGCCGCGATTCGCGCGGACGGCTCGCTGCATCTGCTCAAGAACGAGAATCCCTCGCGCAATTCCTGGCTGCAAGTGGCGCTGACCGGCGTCAAGAACTTGCGGCTCGCGCCGGGCGCACGCGTCGAGATCAAGGCCGGCCCGATCTACCAGAAGCAGACCTACAACGGCGCTCCGCTGACGTTTGGCCTTCCGTCCGATTCCCAGGCCGACACCGTGCGGATCACCTGGCCGAACGGCCTGATCCAGAACGAAATCAGGCAGCCCGCCGGAAGACTGCTGTCGTACCGAGAAGCCCAGCGCCTGTCCGGCTCCTGCCCCATGATCTTCACCTGGAATGGAAACAATTTCGAGTTCATCACCGACGTGCTGGGCGTCGCTCCGCTCGGGGCCAGCTCGGGCGACGGCCAATACTTCCCGGTGGATCACGACGAATACATCCAGATTCCGGGCCGGGCGCTGGCGCTCGTGGACGGCCGCTATGAAATTCGGATCACGGAAGAGCTGCGGGAGGTAGCCTATTTCGACGAGGTCCGGCTG
>MEKR01000179.1 GCA_001767035.1 Acidobacteria bacterium RIFCSPLOWO2_02_FULL_61_28 | reverse complement strand
CGAAGCCGCGCATACTCATCATTTCGCCTGTCACGCCCTACCCTGTTCATCACGGGGCGGGGAGTACTATCTACGGGTATATCCGCGCGCTGCGGGAGGAGTTTGACATCCTGTTCGCCGGGTTCTGCCCGGAGCGGTTCCGCAGCCAGGCGCAAGAGGGCCTCGACCAGCTCTGCCGCAAGGCGTGGCTGTTTGAAGCGCCGCCGGCGCGCCGGCTCGACGCGTTTTCTCCGACTCCGTTCCTGTTCTCCAATCTCCAGAGCGAAGTAATGTGCCGCGCCGTGGACCGCATCCTCGACGAGGAGCGCCCGGACCTGGTGCAGGTGGAATACTTAGGGATGGCTTCGTACGCGGATCGTGCTCGCTGTCCGCGGATCGTCCGCGCACATGTCCTCGAATGGTGGCACTACTACCTGAACTGGCGGAGAACGCGAGGTTTCCGGAAGCGTCTCGAAAACCTGTTCTGGTCCCTCGACTCGATCCGGCACAATCGCCGGACTCTCGAGAGTTTCGACTGGGTGCTGGTCACCTCGGAGCCGGAGCGCGAGCGTGCGTTGGAGCTGGTGCCGCAGGCGCGCGTCGAGGCGCTTCCCTTTTTCTTGCTCGACTGTGAATACTTCCGTCCGGCTCTCGATCCGCCGCGCGATCCGCAAATGGTCTTCGTGGGCTTTCTTCCCCACACGCCCAATGAAGACGCGCTCACCTATTTCGTCCGGGACGTGCTGCCGCTGGTGCGGCGCGAGGAGCCGCGCGCCCGGCTGGTGGTGGCCGGCGAAGGGGCCTCCAATGCTCTGCTCGGGCTGATGCACGACCACAGCGTCGAGTACTTGGGGTATGTCGAGGACCTCCGCGAACTCTACCGAAGTTCCCGCGTTTATGTGTCCCCGATCAACAGCGGCGGGGGAATCCGCACCAAGATCGTGGAGGCAATGGCCGCGGGCGTTCCGGTGGTCGCGAATTCATTTGCTCCGCTGGGGCTGGGACTGCTTCCAGACCATCACCTGATGGTTCGGGATGACCCGGCGGGCGAAGCGGCGGCGATTCTCCGATTGCTGCGGGACGACGATCGCTGGCGGCGCATGCAAACCGCCGCGCGCGGGCTGGTCGAAAACTGCTTCAGCCTCGAACGCATCAGCCCGCGCATCCAGGCGCGGTACCGGCAATTTCTCGAGGAGGCTGCATAAACAGGCGGTCGCGGCACGGGTCCGGCTTTTCTATGGAGCGAAAGAAGATCATCTATCTTGCAGCAGGACCTCCGAGCGAGGCCGCTGCCGACCTGCGCCGGCTGGGGCTGCACAACAACGGGGAGTCGTTGCGCGTCGTAGTTCCTGCTGAACTGGCTCCGCAACTGGAATCCTTGGTTTTCCTGCCGCGAAATCTCCTGTGGCGCTATGGGTTGGTTTCTGCGCCCTGGCTCTGGCTGCGGCTGATGGCTTTCCTCGGTTTTTCCGGAAATGCAGACATTATCGTTTTCGCCCCGCAGGGGCAATGGCGATTTTTGAAGCTGCTGGCATTGGCGTTGCGCGGCCGGGTCCGCTTTTCCGACGGCGACGGGATGTGCGTGCCCTTCAGCTTGTGGAAAGTCTTGCGGCGCATGGTGGCTGCGCGCGGGCCGGTCTGCGTGATCGGGTCGGCCTCGCCCGAGTTGCTGCGGGAGATTCTCGCAGACGTTCGCGCTCGGTATCCCGACGCTCCGCTCCACGGCGTGCTCCCATCTTGGTATCAGGGACTGATTCTTGGGCTGGATTCCTCCGAGGTAGTGAACAAACCGGGGCTTGCCTTGTATAGACGCCTCCTGAGGCGCTGTGTCGGCCGGGGCCGTTTCCGGAGAGTCGTCCTACCATGGACTTGGGAGAACTTCGCGGGGTTCCAGTGGCTGGGATGGTTTCTGCCGCTCGGGCGCGTCGAAATCTACAACGAGAATCTAGATGCCTTTTCCGGGCGAAACCTGAAACGGCTCCTCGGCCATTGGCTGTGGCGAATTCGTCAGAGGCGAGAGCGACACCGCCGAACCCTACCGGTGGGCGTGATCGGCTCAGCCTCGGCAGTTTATCTGCGGAAGATTGTCGCCGTGTTGCGAGCTCAGTATCCCGGAGCGCGGCTTCACGCTTTGCTTCCGGAATCGCTGGCTGGTCCGGCTGCTGGCCTGTTCGATTCGGTTGGGGTGCTTCCGCGAGGTTTTTTCCCCGTGTGGATCCAAGCTTGGCGGTTCGTTCGGGCGCGCAACGAATTCCAATGCTGGATCGTGCCCTGCACCAATGAACCCTACTATCGGATGAAGTGGTTGGCGTTTCTCTTGCCATTGGCCCGTCGTCAGATTTACAACGAACTTGCGGATGGCTTTGCGGTTCGGGAACCGCGGAAGCTCTACCGGCATTTCTGCTGGCGGCTGCGCGACCATTTATCGTTTCAAATTGTCGCCGGGGCTGCGGGGCGTCACTGGCTCTCCCGGCTCGGGCATCTCTTCCTGTATGCTGCGCGTCTGCTGGCGGGTGTATCGCTTCTTTGGAGAATACGGGATCGGTCCGCGCCCGGAGGCCGCGCCAGACGGTTCCCCCAGGCTGGGAAGGCGCTGCCTCGCGTGGATGTGCTGGTCCTCGGTTCCAGCCGGGACGGCGACGACCTTTCGCGATCTGTCCCGTCGGGGGAAACTGCCGGCGCCGTGCGCGTGGTGCGAATTCCCGACGGCGAGTCCTGGCGGGAAGTAAATGCGGCGATCCGGTCGAGCGACGCCGAGTTCATCTGCCTGCTCGATCCGGAGTGCCGGCTATCTCCCGCGGACTGGCTCCATCGGTTGCTGGAATCCTTTGACGACCGCACAGCCCAGGTCGGTCCGGAACTGATCAGTCCGGACGGCGAAACGCTCCTGCGCGGATTGCTGCTGGAAAGCTCTGGGACGCTCGTGGCCAACGCCGACAATGCGGTGCGGTGGCATCGCCGCCCGGAATGTCTGGAAGTGGACGCGCTGCCCTGGACCTGCTTGCTCGTTCGCCGTCGCGTTCTGCTGGAAGTTGGTTATTTTTCCGAAGATTCCGGTAGTATAGACAGTAGGGCGGATGCGGAGTTCTGCCGCCGGCTGGCGGCTTGTGGTTGGCGTTCTCTCTGCAACCGGAGTGTAACCGCCATGCACCCGGCGGTAAGTCATTTCTCTCGGGCTGTGTTCGGTGAAGTGACAGAGGTGATTCGACAGTGAGGTTCCTGAAGCGACATCGCGGCTTTCTTCTTGGGGGCGTGCTGGGGGTCTTGCTCGGTCCCCTGTGGGTAACTGCCGCGGACTTCCGGCCGTTTCAGGAAGGGGAAAGGCTGACCTATCGCCTCCTGTGGCCGAGCCGAGTCGTGCTGGGAGAGGCGGTGTTCCAGGTTTCGACTCGGGGTAAAGAGCTGAATTTTCAAGTAACGGTCGAGGGCCGCTTGCCTCAGTATCGGATCAGCCATTCCATCTCGGCCATCGCCACACTGGAAGACCTTTGCTCGCTTCAGTTCCATCAGAAATCCGAGGAAGGACCGCGCCGGTCCGAGGACTCCCTGCAATTTGACCAGGCGGCGCATCAGGCCCGCCGAATCCGGGGCGGGCAAACGACGAGCGCGACGATTCCGGAATGCGCCCGAGACCCGCTGACGCTGATCTATTATGTGCGGAGCCAGCTCGCCGCCGGCAAGCCGCCGGAATCCGGCGCGACCCATTGGGGGAGGAACATCGCGGTGCGGTTGGAACGGATCGGTTCGGAAACGCTGCAACTCGGCGGAACGCGAAGGCCGGCCGAAAAATTTCAGGTGAGCTATTCCACCCCGACTTCCGAGCGGAAATTTGCGGTATGGTTTTCGACCGACGCCGCGCGGACGCCGCTTCGGTTCACCGTTCCAACCACGCTCGCGGAATTCACGGCGGAGTTGGAGTAACAACCCCGGCTGCCCGTGCCCCCGAGAGATCAGCACCCAAGAGGATATGGCAAGCCGAGTCCGCCGGAACCCTTCCCCGAACAACTTTCTACCGCCATGCGCATAGCGTTCTTCACGCCGTTGAGTCCGAAGCGCTCGGGCATCTCGGACTATAGCGAAGCCTTGTTGCCGCATCTGGCGGAGCGCGCCGGCCAGATTGACGTTTTTGTCGAGGATTACCCTCCGGACGTCCGATTTTCACAAGACAATCTGCGGATTCGTTCCTGGCAGGAATTTGTGCCGGAGGGTTGCAAAGACTCCTACGACGTTCTCCTCTACCAGATGGGGAACAACCCCTTTCATGTCTCGATCTATGAGCAGGCGCTCCAAATTCCGGGGGTCCTGGTCTTGCATGAATTCAACCTGCATTATTTGCTCGCTTACGTCACCCTGGCGCGGGGAGATTGGGACGGCTACTTTCGGGAGGTGGAATACAACGGCGGCGCGGCAGCGCTGGAACGGGCGCGGTTGGCCCACGGCGGGACTCAGGAGCCGGACTACGACGGCTTGGCCATGAACCGCCGCCTGCTCGAACGCAGCCAGGGTGCGATTGTCCACAGTGAGTATATGGTCCGCTCGGTGCGGGAAGCAGGGTTTCATCTCCCGGTGCGGAGGATTCCCCACGGAGTTGAGGTTCCCTCGGTGGATCGGGAGCAGGCACGCCGGCAGTTGGCGCACCTGGCTCAGCTTCCTCTGGAGGATTCCACGCCGCTGTTTGGGATTTTTGGTTTCTTGAAACCCTACAAGCGAATCCACGAAGCGCTGCGGGCGTTTGCGCGGCTGCGTGCGGACTATCCTCAGGCGCGCATGGTCCTGGTGGGGGAAGAGCATCCGCGCTATCCGCTCCGCCCGCTGATCGCCGAGCTGGGAATCGAGGACGCCGCGCGGATCGCGGGGTATGTCCCGCTCGAAGACTTCACGACCGCGATCGCGGCCTGCGATGTTTGCCTCAATTTGCGCTGGCCCACGGTGGGGGAAACTTCCGGCAGTTTCCTGCGCGCGCTGGCGCTCGGCAAACCGGCCCTGGTGTCGGAGGTCGGCACGTTTCTTGAGTTTCCCGACGATGTTGCCATCAAGATTCCCGTGAATGGCCGTGAGGTGGCTTGGCTCTATGAGTACATGAAGGTCTTGCTCGATGAGCCGTTGCTGGCGCAAGCCGTCGGCGAGCGAGCCCGCGCCTATGCCGCGCAGGAGTGCTCCTGGTCCAAGGTAGCGGGTGAATATCTTCAGTTCCTGGAAGAGATCGTCTCCCTCGACCGCGCTGGCCGGGAGCACATCAGAAGAACATCGAGCAGTGCTGTGCCGTCGCGGGAGAATCCCAGGCCGCCGCTTTCGAGCGAAGTGTTGGAAGAGTACATCGTCGGTTTCTCGCACGACTCGCCGGTGATGGAAGAGTATGTGCTGCTGCACCGCAAGCGTCTGGCGCGCACCATCGAGATCACGCCGCCGGGCGGGCCCGAGGACCGCGTGCTGGAGCTTGGGTGCTATATGCACTTGACGCCGGCGCTGCACGCCTATCTCGGGTACGGAGAAATCCGCGGGGCGTATTACGGTCCTGCCGGCACCACGCACCAGCAGTCCACGACTTCGGTGAGCGGTGAGACGTTTACGTGTCCTGTGGACCTCTTCGATGCCGAGCGGGACCGATTCCCTTATCCCGACGGACACTTTCACACGGTGCTCTGCTGCGAGCTGCTCGAGCACCTGGCAACCGATCCGATGAAGATGATCGCGGAGATCAACCGCATCCTGGCCCCCGGCGGGTGGCTGATCTTGAGCACGCCGAACATCACCAGCCTGCGCAGCGCCCACGCCGTACTGCACGGCTACCATCCGGGGGTTTTCGCCGCCTACATCAAGCCCGGCCCGGACGGCGTCGTGGACCCGCGCCACAGCCGCGAGTATGCCCCCCGCGAAATCGCGTTGCTGGTCGAGGCGGCCGGATTTCAAGTGGACCTGCTCGAGACCGGCGACTATGAGGAACCCGGGCCCTATTCCGGGTGGACAAAGAAATTGCTCGAAGCCAACGCCTGCCCGCCGCAATTGCGCGGCGAGGTGATTTACTGCCGGGCGAGAAAATCCGGCCCCGTCCGGGACCGCTGGCCCCGGGAACTTTATTATCCCCCTTAGATTCGGTTCTCTCGGTTTCTTCGGAGCAACAATTCCGGCGTTCCGCTTCCGTTTGTGGAATAATTCAAAAGGACAGAATCGAAGTGGAGGAGACCCCGGACTTTGGATGTGCCGGGGAGGGAACGCGGTGTCACTACTCCAGGCTCGCACTCCGTACCGGGCTCGGTTTGTCGAGGCGCAGGTCCGCCCCGACGGGCCGGGGCGTCTTCGGGTGGAGTGCTCCATTCAGAATGCCAGCGCCGTAAACTGGACCGAGCGCCTGCCGTCGGGCTCGGCCGGGCAAAGCGGCTCCGGAGCGGTCGGGCCGATCTGGTTTGGCTACCAGGTGTTCGATGCGCGGACGGGGTTGCGGGTCCTGGACGGCGCGCGCGCGCGTCTGAGTGAAGAATTAAAGTCCGGGGAAGTGCGCCCGGTGACTGCCGAGATTCAGTTGCCGCTCGGGGAAGGTCTCTATCGCGTGGTGATCTCGCCCGTGCAGGAAGGCGTCGCCTGGTTCTACGAGCGCGGCTCGGAATTCCTGGAGGTCGAAGTTTTTTCCACGCCGGATACCGTGCAGGTGCGGAGCGTGCGGCGCGCCAGCCGCGCCGGCCAGCGCACACGGCGCATGGTCCAACTGCTGCGGCGCTTCCTCGAGTATCCCGTGCGGAACCTCCTCCGTCACCGATCGCTGATCGCTTCCCTGGTGCGCCGCGACGTTCTGGGGCGCTACCGCGGCTCGCTGGGCGGCGCGTTTTGGACCTTGATCCATCCGCTGCTGCTGATGGTCGCGTATTATTTCGTGTTCTCGGTCGTGTTGCGGGTGCGATTCGGAGCGCGAGAGGGTTCCGGCGATTTTGTCTTTTACTTCCTGTGCGGGATGCTGCCCTGGCTGGCCTTCAGCGAAGCCGTCGGGCGTTCGCCGAACATCGTGCTCGAGCACTCGAATTTCGTCAAGCGCGTTGTGTTCCCGCTTGAGATTCTGCCCCTGAACTTGACGCTGACGGGCCTGGTCACCGAATTCTTTGCGCTGCTGATTTTCGCCGCAGCGCTCATCGGGTCGGGCCGGGGTCTCCACTGGACCGCGCTGTACTTCCCGCTGATCCTGGTTCCCCAACTGCTGCTGACGGCGGGACTCTGCTGGTTCCTCGCGGCGCTCGGCGTGTTTTTGCGGGACATCGGGCAGATCATGGGATTCGTGCTGACGGTCTGGTTTTTCGTCACGCCCATTTGTTATCCGGCGAGCGCCTTGCCGGAAGGCTGGCTCTGGCTGTTTGAGAAGAACCCGATGTACACGATTGTCGAAGCCTACCGCGCGCTGTTTCTCGAGAACGCACTGCCGAGCGCGCTTCCCTTGGGCGTGTTGTGGGCCGCCGGCGTGGCGGCGTTCTGGCTCGGCTACGCGTGGTTCTACAAGGTCCGAAAATCGTTCGCTGATTTGATTTGATCCGATGCCGGCTGCGATTGAAGTCCGCAATGTCTCGAAGATGTACCGGGTGTATCCGGCGCCGCTGGCGCGCCTGAAAGAAATCCTGCTCGTCAACCGGCGCCGCTTCCACGAGGAGTTCTGGGCGCTCGACGGCGTCAGCTTTGCGATGGAGCGCGGCGGGGTCTTCGGCATCATCGGCCCGAACGGTTCGGGCAAGAGCACGCTGCTCGAAATCGTCACGGGGACACTCGAGCCGACCAGCGGGCAGGTCATCACGCGCGGACGGATTGCCGCTCTGCTCTCGCTCGGCGCGGGGTTCAACCCGGAATTCACCGGGCGGGAAAACGTCTTTTTGGGCGGCGAAATCCTGGGTCTCTCTCGCGCGGAGATCGCCCGCAGCTTTCCGGACATCGAGCGCTTTGCCGAGATCGGCGAATTCATGGACCGCCCCGTGAAGACCTACTCGACCGGCATGTACCTGCGCCTGGCCTTCTCCGCCGCCATTCACGTGGACCCGGAAATTCTGGTGGTGGACGAAGTGCTGGCTGTGGGCGATGCCATCTTCGTGAACCGCTGCGTCCAGAAATTCGAAGAGATGCGGCGGCGCGGCGTGACCATCCTGCTGGTCACGCACGACGTGCACATGGTGAAATTGCTTTGTGATCGGGCGATGCTGCTCTATCAGGGCCGCACGCTGGCGCAGGGCGACCCCAGCGACGTAGTCAACCGCTACAATGGCCTGGTGCTCGAACGGCAGCGGGCGTTCGCGGAGGCCACTTTGCAATTCGTTCCCGCCGCTGGTGGTGAGCGTAGCCGAACCGCGCCGCTCGTTGCAACGCAGGAACCGCTTGTGGTGCCTGCCCTGAGCGTAGCCGAGCCACTCGAGTACAGTTTTCGCCACGGCGACCGGCAGGCCGTGGTGGTCCGGGTCGAGTTGCTCAATGAAGCCGGAGAGCCGGCGCGGGCTTTTCGCTCCGGTGAGCCGATGCAGGCGCGCGTGCGGGTCCAGTTTCGGGAGGCGCACCCGCATCCGGTCGTGGGCATCATGATCCGCACCCGCATCGGAATGGAAGTGTACGGGACCAACACGGAACTCGAGGGGGCGGGACCGGGCCCGGTGGAACGCGGCGAGTTGATCGAGGTGACGTTTGCATTTGCGTGCCGGCTGACGCCGCAGGAATACACGCTGACGGTCGCTACGCAGGCGCCCGACGGCACCAGTCACGACTGGCTCGACGACGTGCTGGCGTTTCACGTAGTGGATGCGTGCCGCGCGGCGGGCGTGGCAAACCTCGCAGCCCGCGTCAGTTCGCGCAAACTGCCCGCCCGCTCCGCGATCCCTGCCTGAGGAGGTTATGCGAAAATTCTATTCCCTCAGCGGCAAGAGCATTTCCCTCGTTGCTGTAGATCGTTCGGGAAAAGCCCCGGAGGGGCGACCCGTGAATAGCCGCAGGTTTTAACCTGCGGAACGAGAGCCCGCGCAGGAAATTCAACCCCGCAAGGGGTTGACGGGCATATGGTGATTGTCCGGCCCCTTCGGGGCCGCGATCAATTTCATGAATCCGTTTCCGCCCCGCTGGGCGGGACGGCTATTCACGGGATTGCCCTTCGGGCAAGGGAAATTTCTTCCACGCTTTCCCACTGCCGTGTTTTGCGTTACGCTGTTTGCGTTCACCAAGGGAGGTCTTTCCGCGATGTCGGCCGCTGATCCGAACCCCGAGGTCGCCGAGCGCCTCGTCATGATTCGGGAGCAAATCCGGAAGCGATTGGAGCGGACAGTTCCGGCCGCCCCGGCGTTGCCGCCTCCGCCCGTCGAGCGACTGCAGAAAGCGGCGGCGGCAGCCAGATCGCTCGCGGCCGCCATCGGGACCGTCAATCCGAGGACCGGAGGGATCGTCAACCGCGGAGTTCAGGCCGTCAAACAGGCCCTGGCGCGGATGCTCGACTGGCACGTCCGCCCGCAGCGGGACTTCAACCAGGCGGTGGCAGAGTGTTTCCTGCGAACCGCGGCGCTGCTCGAAGCCACCAATCAGAATCTCCAGTTGCTTGCCGCATCGCTCGAACCCTTTGCCCGCCTCTATCAAGAGTTGGGGGAGGAACTCGATTCGCTTCCCGAGCGCTGGAACGAACAAATGAAGCGCCAGCGTTGGAGCTACGAAGGTATCCTCCAGCGGCAATCACGCGCCCTCGACGAGCAGGGGGCGAAACGAATCGAGGCGTTGCGGGAAGCGATGCAGGAAGAGCTGCGTCTTCTGCGGCAGCGCGTGGCAGCGCAAGCCAAAGCCGGAGAAGTCCGCGCAGTTGTACCGGCGACGGTCGCGAGCGAGGCGCAAACTCCCGCCACGCCGGTGCTCGATTACTTCAAGTTCGAGCGGGATTTTCGCGGCACGGAAGAGGAGATTCGCGGGCGGCAGAGTTTCTATCTGCCGTTTTTCCGGGGGCGGCGGAACGTGCTCGACATTGCTTGCGGCCGCGGAGAATTTCTGGAGCTGATGCGCGAGCTGAAAGTTCCGGCGCGCGGCGTGGACCTCGACGGCGACATGATCGGCCGCTGCCGGGAAAAGCAACTCGAGGTGATACAGGGTGATGTGTTCGCGCATCTCTCCACCGTCCCCGACGGCTCGCTCGACGGCGTTTTTTCCGCGCAGTTTGTCGAGCATCTCCCGACGGAGGCATACGCGAGCTTGATTGCGCAGTGCGCGCGAAAACTCGCGCCGGGAGGCGTGCTGGCCATCGAGACGCCGAACCCGGAATGCCTGGCCATCTTCAGCCAGACGTTTTATCTCGATCCCACCCACGTCCGCCCGATCCCGCCCGGCCAACTGCGCTTTCTCTTCGCGGAGACCGGCCTGACGCGCATCACGACGCACTTCTTATCTCCCGCCGGCGCCGGACTGCCGACAATTCCCCCTCTTACCTCGCATGTCATCGAAGCCGACCGATTGAGGGAGTGGAACAACGCGGTGGCCCGCTTCAACGAAACCTTCTTCGGCGGGATGGACTACGCCGTCATCGGCTACCGGGCCGGGTTCGATGCGCGGGAAGGCGCGTCGTCAGCGGCCGGCGGCGCGTAGCGCGGCCAGACGTCTACCCTTCGTCCTGGGACAAGGCTATACTGAGGGGCAGGGAGCAAGCTTCATGCCGACCAAAGAAACGGTGAGGGCATTGCTGGACCGGCTGCCGGATGATTGCAGCCTGGAGGACGTGCTCTACCATCTCTATGTGATCCAAGCCGTCGAACAGGGACGGGCCGACGCGGAAGCGGGTCGCACTGCGTCCCATCAGGAAGTAGCCGAGGCGCTTCGTCGAAAATGGCTGGTCGCCGCCGGGAAGTAATCTGGACCCTGCAAGCTCAGGCCATGCTCGACGCGGCAATCAGCTACATCGCCGAAGACTCCTTGCCGGCGGCTCGGCGAATGCTCGAGCGCGCCCTCGAAGCTGCCGCTTCTCTTGCGATTCTGAGTGAGCGGGGAAGGATCGTCCCCGAAATGGAAATGCCTGCAATTCGGGAGATATTTGTCGGGCGGTACCGGCTGATCTACGAAGTCCGTGAAACCACGATCGAGGTCCTGGTATTTCTCCACGGGGCGAGAGATTTTGCAAGATGGCAGCAGTCCGTTAAGGAAAGCGGGTAGGGGAGCCAGGCGAGAACAATCGCTCGCCGTGCCTTCTCCCTTTCCTGAAACAAAGGTCATCGGCAAGCCATATCATCCGATTAGAATTGCGCCTGGAGCGGCGCGCGAGCGATGCTGCGGATACATCGGCTGTATATCAAGACGGCGCTGGTTTACCTGCTGCTGGGCGTGATGGCGGGAGGCTGGATGCTGCTGGCGCGGGCAGGCGTGGCGCCCGAAGCGCCGGAGCGGCTGTATACCGTCCACATTCATCTGCTCGGCGCCGGGTTCCTGCTCCTGATGGTTTGCGGCGTCGCGCAGTGGATGTTTCCGCGCAAGAGCGGGGAGAGCCGCGAGCAGGCGGCGCGCGATCCGCTCGGCTGGACCGCGTACCTCTTGATTACGGCCGGCCTGGCGGTCCGGGTCATCGGCGAACTCCTGTCCGCCGTGGTCGGGAGCGGACTGCTGGCTGTTTCCGTTGTGATGCAGGTCGGCGGCGTGCTGGCGTTCGTCGTGGCGATCTGGCCACGGGTGTATATGCCGGGAGCCAAATTGCAGTGACGAGGGGTAGCCACGGCATGATCTTTGTGCCGAGGGTTCGTTCCGGAAAAAGCCCACGGCAAAAAGCCCACGGCATCCCGCACTGCGGGACCGTGGCTACCTCGGCTCATCACTGCTTCAGGAAGCCGCGGCTTCGCGGAAGAACTGGCCCATCAGGCGGAACTTTTGATAGCGGTTTTGGAGCAGTTCGTTGACAGGGACCTGGCACAGGTCGCGCAGCGCTTGCTCCAGGACCGGGTCGAGCAGTTGGGCGGCTTTTTGCGGGTCGGTGTGCGCGCCGCCGGGCGGTTCCGGGACGATTTCATCCACAATCCCTAATGGCTTCAAATCCAGGGCCGTGATCTTGAGCGCCTCGGCGGCCTGCTCGGCTTTGGTGCTGTCGCGCCACGTGATGGAAGCGCAGCCTTCCGGCGAGATCACGCTGTAGACGGCGTTCTCGAGCATCAGGATGCGGTCGCCGACCGCGATGGCGAGCGCGCCGCCGCTGCCGCCTTCTCCGGTGATGGTCACGACGATGGGGACGGCGATGCGGGCCATCTCGCGCAGGTTCCGCGCGATGGCTTCGGCCTGGCCGCGCTCCTCGGAGTCAATGCCGGGGTACGCGCCGGGCGTGTCCACAAAAGTGAAGATGGGCCGGCGAAACTTGGCGGCGAGCTGCATCACGCGCAGCGCCTTGCGATAGCCTTCCGGCTTGGGCATCCCGAAATTGCGCTGGACCTTCTGCGTCGTGTCGTGGCCTTTCTGATGGCCGACGACGATTACCGGCCGCCCGTGAAACCACGCCATCCCCGCGACCAGCGCCGGGTCATCGCCGAAGGTCCGGTCGCCGTGAATCTCTGTGAAGTCCTGGAACAGGTGCTTGACGTAATCGAGCGTTTGCGGGCGCTGCGGATGCCGGGCGAGCTGGACGCGGCTCCAGGCCGAAGCGTGACCGGACAATTCGGCCTGCAACTGCCGGAGTTGCCCGCGGAGTTCCTCGATGCGCCGGTCGGTCTCGCCGCCCGGAGAGGCCTTTCCCAGCGTCTCGATTTCCCGCTCCAGATGCTCCGACTGTTTGCGCGCTGCTTCAGAGTCCAACGTGGTTTCCTTGCCCCCGGTTTTGCGTCAGGGCATGGCTTCAGCCATGCCGTAAATACGCGTCTTCCCCTTCGGCTTTAGCCGCTGAGGGAAAGACGCACCTCAGAGGCTAACGCCCCTCGATTCCGTAGATTCTATCGGCACGACTAAAGTCGT
This sequence comes from Acidobacteria bacterium RIFCSPLOWO2_02_FULL_61_28, assembly GCA_001767035.1. GTDB lineage: Bacteria > Acidobacteriota > Terriglobia > 2-12-FULL-54-10 > 2-12-FULL-54-10 > 2-02-FULL-61-28. The sequence goes on along the minus strand of MEKR01000179.1, from coordinate 5,887 downwards.
GCCCTGACGAACTGCTTTGCGTATTGCTATATTATGCAAGACTCAATAAGTCGGAGTTCCTCTGTGTCTCTGTGACTCTGTGGCTAGTCTTGGTTGCGGCTTTGTCAAATCAACCGAACCGAATTCTTTCCGCAAATCTGCTGCACGCGGGAGATAAACTCGGCGTCGGGCCGCACGCAACGGTCCGGTTCGAGCAGCGCCTGAAAGTCTCCCTCGCGCTCGAGTTCCAGGCGCACCATCGCCTCTCCGGTTTTTTCCTCGAAGACCTGGAGAAGCTGGCGGGCGATGCTGCCGTTCCGGCGGCCCAGGCGCACGCGGATGACCACGGCCGAAGCGAGCGACGGCTCCACGGACTCGAGCGGGGCCAAGTCCGCCACCACCACACGCGGCGGAGAGTTCTCCTCGACCTGCATCCGGCCTTTCACATAGACGATGGCGTCCGGCTGCAACAGATCGCTCAGGCGGCGATAGGCTTCCGGGAAGACCAGCACCTCGATGCTGCCTTTCAGGTCTTCCAGAACCGCCGTCGCGTAGAGTTCCCCTCGCTTGCTGCGGGCGCTCCGGACCGAGACCAGAATCCCGGCAGTGGACACTTCCTGCTGCGAGGGAAGCTCCGCGAGGCGCGTGGTCTCGACCGTCCCGAGGCTCCGCAGCTTGGCCTCGTAGTGGCGGAGCGGATGGCCGGTGAGGTAGAGGCCGAGCACTTCCTTCTCGCCGGCGAGCATTTGCGCTTCCGGCCATTCCGGGGAATCGGGCAGCGGCGTCGGTTCCAGAACCGGCTGGCCGGCGGAGCCAAACAGGCCGTGCTGGCCGGACTCGCGCGTGCGCTGAAGCTTTTGCCCGGAATCCATCGCCCGGTCTATCACCGCGAACAACTGCGAGCGGCGCGCCCCCCAACCGTCCAAGGCTCCGGCTTTGACCAGGCTTTCGAGCACGCGTTTGTTGAGCGAGCGCGGGTCCACGCGTTCGCAGAAATCGAAAATGGATTCAAAGCGGCCGGCGTTCTCACGAGCGCTCCGGGTTGCGTCCACCGTATTGTGGCCGACGTTCTTGATCGCCCCAAGGCCGAAGCGGATCGCCTCGCCGGCGGGGCTGAAGTGCCAGGAGCCGGTCTGAATGTCGGGCGGCAGGAGCGCGATGCCCCGGTCGCGGCATTCATTGACGTACTGGACGATCTTGTCGCTGTTGCCCATCTCGTTGGTCAGCAGGGCCGCCATGAACTCGACCGCATAATGGGCTTTCAGATAGGCCGTCACGTAGGCCAGCACCGCGTAGGCCGCCGAATGGGACTTGTTGAACCCGTACCCGGCGAACTGTTCCATCAGATCGAAGACGCGGATGATTTTCTTTTGCGGGTAGCCGCGCTCCACCGCCCCCTTCACAAAGCGGTCGCGCAGGGCCGCCATCTCCTGCGGCTTTTTCTTGCCCATGGCGCGGCGCAGCAGGTCGGCCTGCCCCAGGCTGAATCCGGCGAGCCGGTTGGCGATCTGCATGACCTGTTCCTGATAGACGATGACCCCGTACGTCTCCGAGAGGATTTCTTCGAGCTCCGGCAAGTCGTAGGTGATCGGCTTCTGGCCGTGCTTGCGCGCGATGAAGTCGTCAATCATCCCGCCCTGAAGCGGCCCGGGGCGGTAGAGGGCGTTCAATGCGGTCAAGTCTTCGAGCTGCGTGGGGTGGTAGCGGCGCAGGATGTGGCGCATCCCGCTCGATTCAAATTGGAAGACGCCGCTGGTCAGGCCGTTTGAAAAAATCTCATAGGTGGCCGGGTCATCGAACGGCAGGCGGTCGAGGTCAAGCGTCTCGCCCCGCGTAGACTCGATCATCCGCAGCGTGTCGTCAATCACGGTCAAGGTGGTGAGGCCGAGGAAGTCCATCTTGAGCAGCCCGATGGCCTCCAGACCGTTCATGTCGTACTGCGTGACGATTTCGTCCTTGTTCGTCTTGTAGAGCGGGACGAGTTCTTTCAGCGGCTGCGGCGAAATGACGACTCCGGCGGCGTGCGTCGAAGCGTGGCGCACCATGCCTTCGAGCCGCTGGGCGACTTCCATCAATTCCTTGACGCGCGGCTCCCGCTCGACCAGGCTCGCCAGCGGCGGGGATTGTTTCAGCGCTTCTTCCAGGGTGATGTTCAACTGGTTCGGGACGAGCTTGGCGATGCGGTCCGCTTCGCCGTAGGGAAACTCCATGGCCCGCGCCACGTCCTTCAGCGCGGCTTTTGCCGCCATGGTCCCAAACGTGATGATCTGCGCCACGTTTTCCCGGCCGTACTTCTGCGTGACGTAGTCAATCACTTCGCCGCGGCGGTTCATGCAGAAATCAATGTCAATGTCGGGCAGGGAAATGCGCTCCGGATTCAGGAAGCGCTCGAAGAGCAAATTGTGCTGCAAAGGGTCGAGGTCGGTGATCCCCAGCGAATAGGACACGAGGCTCCCGGCCGCCGAGCCGCGTCCGGGGCCGACCGGAATCTTGCGTTCTTTGGCGAACCGCACGAAGTCCCAGACAATCAAAAAGTAGCCGGAAAATTGCATCTGCTGAATCGTGCGGATCTCGCGCTCCAGGCGTTCGGCGTACTCGCCCAGGCTGCGGCGCAGCAGTCCCCGCCCGGCCATCTCTTCCAGACGCGGCCGCCGCGACTCGAATCCCTGGCGCGTGACTTTTTCAAAATAGCTGTCGTGCGTCTCGCCCGGCGGAACCTCGAAATTCGGGAAGGGATGCGCGACTTTTTCGATGCGCAGCTCGCACCGCTCCGCGATCTCGACCGTGCGCGCGACCGCTTGCGGCACTTCCGCGAAGACCTGGTACATTTCTTCGGCGGACTTCACGTAGAACTGGTTGTTGGCGAACTTCATGCGCTTGGTGTCGCTGCGCGTGCGGCCGGTCTGGATGCAGAGGAGAAGGTCGTGGGCCGGCGCATCCTCTTCGCGGAGATAGTGGGAGTCGTTGGTCACTACCAGCGGAATGTCGGTCTGCTGCGACAGCTCGACCAGGCGCGGGTTGATGCGTTTTTCCTGTTCCAGGCCCTGGTCCTGCATTTCGAGAAAAAAATTCCCTTTTCCGAAAATGTCCTGGAGCTGATACGCGACGCGGCGCGCTTCATCCATGTTGTCGGCTTGCAAAGCCTCGGCGACTTCTCCGCGCAGGCAGCCCGAGAGCGCAATCAAGCCCTCCGCGTGGCGGGACAGCAAGTCCTTGTCCATTCGCGGCTTGTAATAAAAACCTTCGAGATACCCCGCCGAGACGAGCTGAATCAGGTTGCGGTAGCCCTTCTGGTTGGCGCAGAGCAACACGAGGTGGTTATAATGATCGCTTTCGTCCCGGAGGAAACGTCCTTTCTGGGAGATGTAGGCTTCGCAGCCGATGATCGGCTTCAAGCCCCGGGCCGTGGCGGCCTGGTGGAACTGCACGGCCGCGAACAGGTTCCCGTGGTCCGTGACCGCCAGCGCCTGCATTCCTTGCCGGAGAGCGTGTTCGACCAGCGCCGAAGTCTGGCAGGCTCCGTCTAAGAGACTGTAATCGGTGTGCAAGTGCAGATGGACGAATTCCTTCGTCGTCATGTTCGGATGATAGCATAACCGCAGTGGCGAGTGATGAGTGACGAGTGACAGAACACTGTCTTGCTCGTCACTCGTCACTTGTCACTCATCACTGTTTCACGCGGAGGGACATGGCTACCTATCTCGTCACCGGCGGGGCGGGCTTCATTGGCTCGGCGCTCGTTCGGGAATTGCTGCGGCGCGGCGAACGGGTGCGCGTCGTGGATAATCTGGCGACCGGCCTCCGCCGGAACATCGCCGAGGTCCTGACGCAGATCGAATTTGTCGAGGTGGATATCACCGACCTCGATCGCTTGCGCCCGGCGCTCGAGGGAGTGGACTACGTGCTGCACCAGGCGGCCCTGCGCTCCATTCCGCGCTCGGTGGACAACCCGCTGGCGAGCAACCGTGTGAACGTGGAGGGCACGCTCAACGTCTTGGTCGCCGCGCGCGACGCCCGCGTCCGGCGGGTGGTGTACGCTTCTTCGTCTTCCGCCTATGGCGACACGCCGACGCTTCCCAAAGAAGAATCCATGCCGGTCAACCCCGTCTCCCCGTATGCGGTGTCGAAGCTCGCGGCGGAGTTCTACACCCGCGTCTTCCCGCTCGTCTATGGCCTCGATACAGTGAGCTTGCGATACTTCAACGTCTTCGGGCCGCGCCAGGACCCCACCTCGCCCTATTCCGCCGTGCTCTCGATTTTCATCAGCGCGTTGCTCGAAGGGAAGCGTCCGACGATCTTCGGAGACGGCGAACAGACCCGCGATTTTACCTATGTGGACAACGTGGTGGATGCGTGCCTGCTTGCCTGCACGGCCCCGCAGGCCGCGGGCAAGATGATGAACGTGGCCGCCGGACAACAGAACTCGCTGAACCGCGTCGTCGCGCTCCTGCAAGAAATTATCGGGACGGAGAGGGAACCCATCTATGGGCCGCCCCGCCCCGGCGACGTTCTGCACGCGCACGCGGACATCAGCCTCGCCCGCCAATTGCTCGGGTATGCGCCGAAGGTTTTCCTGGAAGAAGGATTGCGGCGCACGGTCGCCTGGTATCGGGAGAATCCGGAAGCGTTCCGGCAGCCGGGCACAGCGGCTATCTAGGGCAATGGCCAGGGGTCACGACGATGCCTTCACCAAAGCCCTTTCGAGGGGCCGGGGAATGCCCAGACGATAGAAGCGGTCGGCAGAATATCCGTAATCCTCGCCGCTTTCATCGATCACGCGGATGTATCCGTGCGATTCCGCCTCCTCGTCTGGAACGATCCGGTAGAGTTTCCCAACTTCGAGGGACGCCTGATACCCCTCATTGTCGATGCAGACCGCGAACGGCACTTCCGGTCTCACTTGTTTTTTCATCGCTAGTCTCGCAAGGGGAACTTTATTTTGAGTTCCTTGCGCCCGATACCATGAGCTTCATACCAATGGACTTCGGCTGTATGAATCGTTCCGTCCAGCAGGCGGACTGTCGCAATCCCTTTTGACTTTCTCCATCGCGCCGTTCCATATCGCTTGCGCAATCGCGGCAGATCACGGATCGCCCTCCCGGACGCTATCGGTTCCACCTCTCTGATCGGGCCGATGACTTCGAATTCCATTTACAAATATAATCGTTCTTCAACCGGGAATGCCAGCCCAGGGTTGCCGGAAGACCCAGCCGGCGCAGGGGATTCCAAACTTGGTGTCAATCTGGTATGCGCCGCCCGGAAAAAGCTCGTAGGGAATGTCGCTGACCGGACGGAGGACCCACAGCGCCAGGTGGTAGTAGCCCGGCCCCCGGTTCCGGAACGGCATGGAGAACTGGAAACGCCGCCGCCCCCGGTCAAAGCGCAGTTCCCAGGGAGGCGTCTTGGCGCACTGCTCGCCGTCCATGTCGGTGTAGGCGTATGTCTGGTTGAGTTCTTCGACGGTGCGCGGGCGGGGCACTCCCTCATAGAACAGGGCGCAGTAGTACGGGCCAAAATCCCTCTGGAGCACCTCGCCTTCGACAGCGATGGACCCTCTCGGGAGCGCCTCCGGGAGTTCCTTCAGCCGCACGTAGCGGTTGACGAACTGCTGCGTCATCGTCAGTTCGCCGCCCACCACGGCCAGCCCGATGCCGACGTGCGTGTGGCCGGGATCGAGGATGTTCCTGCGGTGTCCGTCGAGCGGCGGCTGCTCGTTCACCATGCGTTGATGCGCCTTCAGCAGGTGCGGCAGAATTTCTTCCGGCTCGGTGGGGATCGGCGCGGCGGCGCTGGAGATCACGGTCAGCCGCGAGCTGTTCTCCTGCACGTGGTCCCGCCCGCCGGCGAAGTGGTAGCGGTGGTAGGGCAAAAGCCCGCGCCGATTCCAGTGCGAGAGGTAGCGGTGCGC
>MEKR01000178.1:11498-11693 GCA_001767035.1 Acidobacteria bacterium RIFCSPLOWO2_02_FULL_61_28 | reverse complement strand
CCGACGGGGTTCGCAGAGTAGCGGCAGTAGTCGAGCAACTCAGCGAAAGTCTGATAGCGGGTCTTGGTTTGGTCCTGGCGAAAAGCGGCCAGCAGGTCGTGAAACGGCTCCGGCGGAATCTGACATTGCTCGATGGTCTCCCGCAACGCTACGAAAACGGGATGGCGGGCTTCGCCTCTGTAGCAGGCATCGAGT
>MEKR01000178.1:0-11478 GCA_001767035.1 Acidobacteria bacterium RIFCSPLOWO2_02_FULL_61_28 | reverse complement strand
GAGATCGAGCGAACGAGCGGGATCGCCGGTCTCGTCCCCCAAGTCATCCGCCCAGCGGCAGTAAGCATAGACAGAATAGAAATGGGTTCGCAGCCGGGGCGGAAGCAGCAAGGTGGCGACGTGAAAATTTTCGTAGTGATTGCGCGCCAGGGACTCGCAATAGCGGCGGGCCTGCTCAACCGAAGGCGGAGACGCCGGAAGCGTTCCATCCCAAGTCACAGGCTCGGCCCAAGCCGCCGGCTCGGCCCAAGCCGCAGGCTCTGCCGGTGGGGTATGGAGGGCCTGCCCTGAGCGAAGTCGAAGGGTCGCCTCGGCTTTCATGGTTTTGAGATTTGTGGCCGGGGATTCGCCGTCCCCTCTTACGGAATAATCGCCGTCTTTAGGTCGCCGTTGCGATTCGCCATGTGGATCAGAATCTCGGGGAGGCGGGTCAAGGGCGCTTCGCCGGTGATGAAGTCTTTGGCGCGAATCTCCCCGCGGCTGATGCATTCCAGAGACTTTCGGATGTAGGCGGGCGTGTGGTGGAAGCTGGCCTTCAGGGTGATCTCAGAGTAGTGCAGCCGCGAGGTGTCCAGCCGAACGGTGGCGCCGCTGGGACAGCCGCCGAAGAAGTTGACCGTTCCGCCGCGCCGCACCATGCTCGCCGCCCACTCCCAGGTCTGCGGAGTGCCGACCGCTTCGACCGCCACGTCGGTCCCTTCCTCGTTGTGCGTCAGCCGGCGTACCTCTTGGACGACATCGTCCACCTGCGAGATGTTTACGATCTCGTCGGCGCCGATGCGCTGAGCCACCGTCAACTGGCTCTGTCTCTTGCCGATGGCGATGACGCGGGCGCCTCGCAGTTTGGCCAGACGGATAAACATCAAACCGACCGGGCCGAGGCCGATGATCGAAAACGTGTCGCCCGCTTGCAAGCCGGTTTCTTCCAGGCCGCGCAGCACGCAGGCGAGCGGTTCGACCAAGGCGGCGTCGGAGAAATCAATGTGGTCCGGGACTTCCAGCAGATTCTGCCGCACGATGGGGCCGGGGATGCGAATGAATTCCGCATAAGCGCCGTTGTTGAACAGAAGCCGTTCGCAAAGGTTGGCTTGGTTGCGGCGGCAATACCGGCACTCCAGGCAGGGGGCGGAGTTCGCGGCCACTACGCGCATCCCTTTCCGGAAGTGGCGGACTTCCTCCCCCGCCTGCTCCACGACTCCGGAAAGTTCATGGCCGAAGATGGCAGGGGGAACGATCATCTTCGCATGGTACCCCTGCCGGTACACTTTGAGGTCCGTTCCGCAGGTCAGGGCCGACCGCACGCGGACGAGCACTTCATCGGGCAGCAAGCTCGGAATCGGCACCTGCTCGATCTTCAAATCTTCTTTGCCGTACAGAACGGCTGCGGTCATTAGCCTTGTCACGATCTCCTACCTCTTCCCTCTCGATTCCCCCGAACAGAGGGTTGCGGCCAGACTTCGGGCCGCGATGCGCGCGCCGCGCGCCAGCATCCACAAATCCCGGATTCCGTGGGGGGTCCGAATTCCTTCTCCCACCATCTTGAGCCAGGATAACCTTTTATGGTCGCTCCGACAGCGCGCAAAGTCAATGGGAATGCTTTGCCCGGCGGAGTCGGTGATGGACTTGATCGCACAGAACGGCACTCCGGCCTCCACCGCCGCGCGGGCCACCCCGGCGGATTCCATGTCCACGGCCACGGCGCCCCACTCCCGGGCAAGCCGCCGTTTTTCGGCGGCGGAAGCGACCACCTTCGTGACCGACAGCAAACTGCCCCGTTGGACGCCTTCGAGCGGCCAAAGGTCAGCGTCGCAGTCAAACCGTTCGCGGGTTTCTTGGTCGAGGACCCGGTCCGCCACAATGACATCTCCGGGGTTCAGGGATTCCAGCAGCCCCCCTGCAAAACCCAGCGTCACCAGCGCCCGCGGCGCGAAGCGTTCGAGCAAGTTCCGGGCTGCGCGAAAGGAGTTCTCCGCCCCCATCCCCGCAATGGCCAACCAGACCGTCTCACCCCGGAGCGAAAACGAACAAAACGGTCCGTCGTGCTCCATCCCATTCTGCCGACGGAGTAGAGGCCGAACCTCCCAGGAAAATGCTGCGACCAACCCGATCGTCGCGCGGGCGTTGCGCGAAATCGGTTCCGGGATCGGGAGCAAATTCACTTCCGATCCAACCGCGCCATCCCTTGTTCGCAAAACCATTGCACTGCTCGCTTCAGAGCGCCCTCAACCGGCCCCGGCTGGTAACCCAATTCACGTCCGGCCTTGGCGGAGCTGGCATACATCTTGTACCGGGCCATCCGCACGCCTTCCAGCGGAACCCGCGGGGGACGGCCGGTGCATTGGGCAAGCACAGTATTGACGGCCCCGGCACACCAAGCCACCGTGTAGGGAATGCGAAAACGAGGAGACGGCAGCCCCGTAATGCCGGCCAGAGTGTCGAGAATCTGCTTCAAGCTCAGGTTCTGCCCGCCCAGGATGTATCGCTCTCCCGGCTGGCCGCGCTGCAGGGCCAGGAGATGCCCTTCGGCGACGTCCCGCACGTCCACCAGGTTCAGGCCGGTGTCCAGATACGCCGGCATGTTCCGGTTCAGGAAATCCAGGATGAGCTTGCCCGTGTCCGTGGGCCTCCGGTCGCCCTCCCCGACCGGGGCAGTGGGGTTCACAATGACAACCGGAAAACCCTCCCGCGCGAATCGGAGCGCCACCTGCTCGGCCAGGAACTTGGAGCGTTTGTAATGCCCGGAGAGCCCCTGCGGGTCCGGGAAATCCTCTTCGGTGGCAGCGGTTTCGCTCCGGTGAAAACCGATCGTTCCGACTGTGCTGGTATAAACAACCCGGTTGACCCCGGCGGTGCGGGCTGCGGCCAGGATATTTTCTGTGCCCTCCACGTTGTTCCGGTAGAGTTCTTGCGGATGCCGCGCCCAGAGCCGGTAGTCGGCTGCCACATGAAATACCGAGTCGCAGCCCGTCACGGCCTTCCGCAGCGATTCCGGGTCCAGCAAATCGCCGAAGACCACTTCCACCGGGAGCGATTCGAGCAAGCGGAGCGGGCTGGTCCTCCGGGCAAGCACCCGGACCGTAAGTCCCTCCGCGCAGAGCCGCCGAACCACATGGCTCCCGACAAACCCCGTTCCCCCCGTTACCAAAGCGTTCGACATGGGGCCAGATGTCAGGTATTCGGTGTCAGTATGCTCATCCACAACACCAAATCCCTACTCCCTAACACCTGCTTTCGCATTAGAGCATTTTCAGGGTTGCTGCATAACAAAAAGCGATGCTGTCATCCTGAGCGAAGCGAAGGATCTGCTTTTCTTTGCGGTCAGCAATCCGTTGCGGGAAAAGCAGATTCTTCGGGCCGACCAAAAGCGTCGGCCCTCAGAATGACGTCATCGGTGGCAACGGCGCTATACACCAACGATGAAACCGCTCTAGCCGAGCGCCCACCGCATCATCTTGAAGGTGTCCCCCAGCCTCCCGTTGACCCCCAGGGCGGCCGACGGTTCATAGCCGCAATGGACCATGCAATTTTCGCAGCGGGGGTCTTTGCCGTAACCGTACTTTTCCCAGGGCGTGTTCTGGATCAGTTGCGTGAAGCTCTCATGGTGCGCATCCGTCATCAGGTAGCACGGCCCTTTCCAGCCCCGCGTGTTGTAGGTCGGATTGCCCCACGCCGTGCAGGTCAATTCGCGGGTCCCCTTCAAGAATTCCAGATAGACCGGCGAACTGTTCAGTTTGAACTTGCGGAAGAGCCGGTCAATGTCCTGGAATTTTTCCCGGATCACGCGCCGATCCATGAAAATTTCCTTCACCTGGACGGCGCTATAGGAGTAGCCGGGAGAGAGCATGTGCCCGTCACAGCCGAGCGTTTGGAGATAATCGAGCATGGCCTCGATTTCCCCCATCTCGGTCTCCATATAGATGGTCGTGTTGGTGCAGACCAGGAACCCGGCGGCTTTGGCGGCCTTAATCCCTTCGACGGCGGCGCGGAAGACCCCTTTGCGCTCCACGCACAGATCGTGCGTTTCTTCGAGGCCGTCAATGTGCACGTTGAAGAAAAATCGCGGCGAAGGGCGGAATTCGTGGAGCCGCTTCTGGATGAACATCCCGTTGGTGCATAGATAGATGAACTTTTTCCGGGCGAGGAGTTCGGAGACCAGTTCGTCGAGCGGCTTATAGATCATCGGCTCGCCGCCGCAAATCGAGACAATGGGCGCGCCGCACTCGTCCACGGCCTTCAGGCATTGCTCGACGGAGATGGTTTCCCGGATGGTCTCCTCGTATTCCCGGATGCGCCCGCAGCCCGTGCAGGTCAAGTTGCAGGCATGGAGCGGCTCGAGCATCAGAACGAGCGGGAACTTCTCCTGGCCGCGGAGTTTGCGGGTCAGGAGGTACCGCGACATCGTGACGGTCATGCTCAACGGAAACGGCATCGCTTCGGCCTCGTCGTTTCAGCAACTCGGGGCGAGTTGCAGCTCGGCTCCCTTCCGGGATCCTTCCGCTCCAGGGCGCCTCCGGCTGTGGTAGTCGCTCAGCGCCAGGAGCGGAAAGTAAAGACTGTACAGATGATATTTCAGGTAAAAGACGCTCGGGAAGCCGGTTCCCGTGAAATCCTGTTCTTCCCAGCGGCCCGATGGTTTTTGCGTTTCCAGAAGGAACTGGATGCCCCTCCGTACCGAGTCGGAGTCAAAGTCGCCCGTGGCAAGCAGTCCGAGCAGCGCCCAGGCAGTCTGGCTGGCGGTGCTGGGACCGAGGCCCCGCAGGTCGGGAGTGTCATAGGAATCGCAGCTCTCCCCCCATCCGCCATCCGGATTCTGATACGAGCGGATCCATTCGGCAGCACGCAAGCAAAAGCCCTCCCGCATATCCACTCCGACGGCCGCCAGGCCGCGCAGAGCAAAGCAGGTCCCGTAGAGGTAATTGACACCCCAGCGGCCGTACCAGGAACCGTCCGGCTCCTGTTGCCGCTGCAAGAACTCGATCGCGCTGCGAACCGGGGGAAACTGCGCATCATAGCCCATCGTTCCCAGCATCTCGAGCACGCGCCCGGTGATGTCCGCGGCGCTCGGGTCGAGCATGGCGTTATGGTCCGCATAGGGAACGTGACACAGAATAGATTTGGTGACGTCCACCTCGAACGAGGCCCATCCTCCGTCGCTCGATTGCATGCTCAGCAACCATTCCAGGCCTCGTCGTATTGAAAACTGCTGCCGAGCGAGATCGGGAAGGCGGACGCGGCTGAGCGCGAGCAACACCATCGCTGTGTCGTCCACGTCGGGGAAGGGGTCGTTGGCAAACTCGAAGGCCCACCCGCCCGGCTCTCCCTTGGGGTTCTTGACCTTCCAATCGCCGGGCCGCAAGACCTGCCGGGATATCAGCCACTCCGCTGCCCGGCACAGCGCCGGCTGCGTGGGACCGAGGCCGCTTTCCGCAGCGGCAAAGATAGCCAGGGCCGTGTCCCAGACCGGCGAGAAGCAGGGCTGCATCCGTATGGTTTCTTTTTCTTCAATCGCCAGCTTCCAGAATTCCGCGACTTGCCGCGCGAAGACCGGGTCCTCGCGGTCATATCCCAAACAGTTCAAGGCCATGATGCAATTCATCATGGCAGGGTAGATCGCTCCCAGCCCATCGCTTCCTTCCAGGTGATCCAAGATCCACTGTTCCGCCGTCTGGAGCGCCTTGCCCCGCAAGGGAGTCCATTTCTTCTGCTCTAAAACCGAGAGGGTCCGATCGGCGGTGTGAAACGCAGTGTGGAAAAGCGTCTTCCAACTGTAAAGGGGCGCGTTGGGGGGAACGAAGCCCCGTGGACGCGAGCGGGTCCCCCGGAACCATCGCCGCAAGTGGGCCCCGGCCGGCGGTTTCCGCACCGGCTGGAAGGCATAGATGATCGAGAGCGGGACCAGGATCGCCCGAGACCAGGACGACACCTCGTAGATATTGATGTACGCGAAGGAAGGAAGCAGGACGATTTCGGGCGGGATTGCCGGCACGTCCCGCCAATCGTACTGTCCGAATAAGCAAAGGTAGATGCGAGTGAAACTGTTGGTGGCTTCAATCCCGCCCAACTGGCGGGCCATCTCTTCCGCTTTTCGCAGAGCCGGGTCCGTCTTCGCCAATCCAGCCAGCCGCATCGCGTAATACGCTTTGACGGTGAGATTGACGTTCGGGCGTCCCCCCGGATAGAGAGACCATCCTCCCTCGGGCAGTTGTTCTTCCCGAAGGGTGTTGGCCAATTTGCGGACGCGCTCCGGGTGGGGGTCTCCGAGAAAATAATCGAGCAGAATCGCGTCGGCTTCCAGGGAGCTGTCAGCTTCCAGTTCTCCCAGCCAGAACCCTTCCGTATCCTGCAACCGGAGGAGACAATTTGTGGCGGCCCGGATCGCTTCGGGAATGGCGGCCCCCTCCGCCGGGGGGAGAGGCAGTTGACCGTCCCAGGGGAAAGCGGCCGTGCCGTCCACGCGGTCTGGAGTACTCATAGGGCAGCTCGGGTTCCCGCGCTCTCCGTGGCCAGGGGAATCAGTTCGGACGGCAAGGCAAACCGCACGTCCTCGGGAACCGTCTCCAGTTCCTCCATGTAATCAAACCCCTGGGCTTGCAGAAAACCGACGACCTGTTCCACCAAATACTCTGGCGCCGAAGCTCCGGCGGTCACCGCGACCGTGCGCGCTTGTTCCAGCCAGGCGGGCACGATGGCGTTTTGGTCCTCAATCAAATAGGCGGGCAGGCCCGCATTGTGAGCCACTTCGACCAGACGGTTCGAATTCGAGCTGTTGGAGGAACCGACTACCAGCAACAAGTCACAGCGAGGGACCACCGCTTTGACAGCGACCTGGCGGTTTTCCGTGGCGTAGCAAATGTCCTGCGCCGGGGGCCCGATGATGCTCGGGAACTTTTTCTCCAGCGCCGCGATAATGCCGCGGGTTTCCTCCAGGCTCAGGGTGGTCTGCGTGAGGTAGGCGACGCGGGATGGGTCGGGCACCGAGAGCGTGGCCACTTCCGCTTCCGAACTGATCAGCCAGGTTTGCTGGGGGGCTTCTCCCAGCGTTCCAATCACTTCGTCGTGGTCTTTGTGGCCGATCAAAAGGATCGAGTATCCCAGGCGCGCAAAGCGCACCGCCTCCAGATGAACTTTCGTCACCAGGGGGCAGGTCGCGTCAATCACCCGCAGCTTCCGGGCAGCCGCTTTCTGCCGTACACGCGGCGAAACACCATGCGCGCTGAAGATGACCCGGGACCCCGCGGGGACCTCCTCGGTCGAATCCACGAAAACGGCCCCTTTGCGGGAAAGTTCGGCAACCACTTGCGAATTGTGCACGATTTCTTTCCGGACATAAATCGGCGGGCCGTAACACTCCAGAGCAATATTGACGATGTCAACCGCCCGGACCACCCCCGCGCAGAAGCCGCGCGGTTTCAGCAGGATGATCTTCTTCCGGGAGGACGAAGCGTCCGGCTCGCTGCGCAAATTGTCAGCATTTCTGCTGGTGTGTTCCATCACGTCTCGTTCCCGCCTGGGAATTCATTATAAGCAGAACCGCGCCCGGAAAAAAAGAGTCTCACGCCCGCCGTTGCCCCGACGCCTCCGTGTCGTTCCTGTGCCGCACCGACTCTCAGGGGTGTCCCGTGATGGTGGCGCACTCGCTGGGGCTATGCGAATCAGGACGGGGAACTACCGGTTCTCTCTTTGCGCGATAACCTGCTTGGCATTTTCCAGGAGGCTCGCCGCTTGCGGCAGGAGCTCCACGGCTTTTTGAATCTGCGGGTCTGCGGCGGCTTCGAGCTTGTAGGCCTCGTCCATGCCGAACACCGAGAGAGCCAGTTCCAACTTGATCCCCTGCTCGATGTGTACTCGGTTCTGCGTGAACTCGGGGTCCGCGAACGCGATTGGCTGCTCCCGCAGAAACTGCCGGAACTGGTCCAATATCTCGTCGGTGACCACAAAGTCCTTGGAAAGGGTGGGATGCGAGGCCAGATAATGCTTGGCGAAGTTGAAGAATGCATACCGGCGGGCCAGCAGTTCCTGGAAGGGGTTCAGCTTCCGCTCCGGGATCTCGACATCCGGGGAGATGCCGCCCCCGCCGTAGACCGGCCGGCCGGAGTCCGTGGTGCGGACGTCCGTGCGATTGGCGCCTCCGCTTTCCTTGTTGTAATAGTAGTTGTACAGCGACACGCTGGAATAATCGCGCTGGATGAGCCGGCCGCTCGGGGTATAGTATTTCGCGGTGGTCAGCGCCAGGCCGGTATTGTCGCTCAATGGATAGACGGTCTGTACCAGCCCCTTGCCGAAGCTCGCTTCTCCTACGATCAGCCCCCGGTCGTGGTCCTGGATCGCGCCGGAAACGATCTCGGCGGCGCTGGCGGAGAAACGGTTAATCAGGACCACCAGCGGAAAGTTGTACCCGCGGTTGCCGCGCGTGGCCTTGTATTGCTTCTCGGGAGACGCCTTGCCGCGGTGGGAAACAATCAGTTGCCCTTGCTTCAGGAACAGGTCCGTCACGTTCACCCCTTCGTTCAACAGGCCGCCCGGATTGTTCCGCAAGTCCAGCACGAGTCCTTTCAAGCTGGCCGGGTTGAATTCCCGCAGCTTTTCCCGCAATTCCTGGCTGGTCGTTTCGTTGAAGCTCGAGATGCGGACGTAAGCGACGTTGGGAGCGATCCAGAAGGCGTGCTCAATGCTGAACCGCGGGATTTCATCCCGCACGATGGTGAACAGGACCGGCTCCGAATGCCCTTCGCGCTGGATGAGAATCCGGACGGTGGTTCCGCGCGGCCCCTTCAGCAGTTCCGCGATTTCGCTGGTGGTCATGGTATCGGTCGCCGTATCGTTCACGCGCAGGATCACGTCGCCGGGGCGGAGGCCTGCCTTGTAGGCGGGCGAACCGGGAAACGGAGCCAGCACAATGGTTTTTCCGTCGCGGGGGGTCACCGTCATCCCCACGCCGTAATAACGGCCGCGCTGCTCTTCGCGCAGCAGAGCAAAGCTCTTCGGGTCAAAGAAGTTGGAATGGGGGTCCAAACTGCGCAGCATCCCCGGTATGGCGCCGCTATAAATTACTTTCTCCGTATTCACCGGATCGGCGTAATTCTCCTCCACCGCGCGGAGCACCTTGGAGACGCTTCGCAGGCTTTCCTGAATCTTCTGGTCCTCGGAAGCGTTCTGCGCCGTTACGCGGGGCCCGTAGACGCCGCCGACCAGCGCGCAAAGCATGATGACGATTGGACCGATCACCCACACCCGGTTTCTCGAAGCCATTCAGTTCCTCTCCTTGACCGCTTTCCAAATAATACCATAGATACCACAGTTTTTCTCCAGAAATCCGCGCCTCGCCCTTCCGGGAGCCGGTCCCGGGAGGCTTTAGCAGCCGTATGGCCTGGTCGAGTGGCCCGTCTTCCTGGCAGACGGATCGCCCCCTCCAATCCTGAACCTCACTACAGTTACAAGAATGGCACCAGAACGTTGGACGAAAAACGACTTTTTCTGGCAACCCTCCGACCCGGCGACTGGGCTGCATCGGCGGGCATTGTCAACCCTTGACTCCGTTTGATAGAATTACTATGCTAACCGGTTGCGTGCAAGCACGCGGCGGGAGAACGAAAAACAGGAAGACCGGGAGGAATGGAATGACCGTGTGGAAACAAGCCAGCTACCTTGGGATGATCGGGCTGATGGCCCTTTTTGTTGGTTCCGCCATGGCGCAGAATGCCAACGAAAAGAAGGAATCCGCCGAAACAGCCGCCAAAGGAGACGCCAAGAAAGGCCAGGCTGTCTTCGAGGCCAATTGTGGAATCTGCCATGACGCCGCCACCGAAGAAATGAAGGTGGGGCCTGGAATGAAAGGGTGGTTCAAAAAACCCCCGCACAAGTTCCGGGACAAGGAGCATTCTCACAACGCAGACGTCCTGCGGGAGCAGGTTAAGAACGGCGGCGGCCAGATGCCTCCCATGGGGAGTATGGTCTCCGACAAGGAACTGGAAGATCTCGTCGCTTACGTCCAGACGCTGTAAACAGCCGTTGGGCGGCTGCCGGAACCATGGCGGATGGCAGCCGCTGGCTGTGGGCAGTCCGGCGTTGATCGTAGCAGCGAACTCATTCCCCAACGACGTTGAGGAAGTGGCGGGCGCGGAAAGAAACTCACGCCGGAAGCAATGCTGCGTGTTCCGGAGAGACCAAGGAGGACGGATTGCCTACGGATAGCGAACGAGTTCCCTGGAACCCGTACCCGACGATTGTCCCTGGCGTCGAGTTCTGGAAGGACATGATCCCCTGCCAGGCGGCCTGTCCCACAAAAACCGACGCCGGCCGGTACGTGCAGCTCATCGCCGATGGACGATTCAAGGAAGCGTATCTAACCGCCCGATCTTCCAATCCCTTTGTCTCCGTCTGCTCGCGCGTCTGCGCCGCGCCGTGTGAGAATCGCTGCCGGCGGGGAAAAATTGACAAGCCGGTGGCCATCCGTGCTCTGAAGTACTTTGTGTCGGAGAAGTACGGCGTCGAATCGCTGGAACCGGATACCCAGGACTCCCTCTTTGAAGGCGCTAGCGAGCCCGGCAACAAGACCTTCGGCCACTTGCCAATTCTGGCGGCCAGCCGGAAGCAAATCGCGCGAGGCCAAAAGGTGGCCGTGATCGGGGCCGGTCCGGCCGGGCTGTCCTGCGCCCATGACCTCGCCCTGATGGGATACAAGGTTACGGTTTACGAGGCCAGCGACACGCCGGGCGGCGTGATGGTCCAGGGCATCCCCGAATTCCGGCTGCCTCGCGCGCTTCTCCAAAAAGAAATTGAGAAAATTCTTCAACTGGGAGTCGAACTCAAAGTCAATACTCCGCTCCGGGAAGGCTTCGGGATGCGCGAATTGAAAGCGCAAGGGTTCGAGGCGTTTTTCTTCAGCGTAGGGGCTTCCCGAGGAAGAGACCTCAACATTGAAGGGTCCGACCTGGAGGGAGTGATCCGGGCCGTGGATTTCCTCCTGGACTCGAATCGCGGCAAGCGCGTGAAGCTCGGCGGAAAGGTCGTCGTGATCGGAGGCGGCTTTACGGCGTTCGACGCGCTGCGGTCCGCGCTCCGGATGCAGGAGCCGGGCGCCGAGGAAGAGGCGCAAGAGATCATGGAGAGCGCCCTGGATGCCGCCGAGGTTGCGGTCCGGTTCGGGGTGCGGGACGTCCGCATGGTCTGCCTGGAGTCCTATGCCGAGATGCCGGCGTTGAAGACCGAGCAAGGCAATGAGGAGTTCGAGGAAGCCGAGAAGGAAGGCATCGTTTTCCACACCCAGCGCGGCCCGAAGCGGTTCTTGGGCGACAACGGGCGGGTTCGCGCCGTCGAGCTGATCGGCGTCAAGCGCACTTACGATGAGAATGGCCGCTTTAGTCCCATCTATGATCCCAGCTTCACGGAAACCATGGAAGCCGACACGGTCATCCTGGCGATCGGCCAGCGGTGTGATCTCTCGTTCCTGACCCCGGAAGACGGTGTCGCGGTGACGCC
>MEKR01000177.1 GCA_001767035.1 Acidobacteria bacterium RIFCSPLOWO2_02_FULL_61_28 | reverse complement strand
CGGCACTCTTTCTTGATTCGGGTGGAAACATCCCGGGCGAGTTTCTTAAAGTCTTTCGGATTGCGAAAGGCTTCAGGAGAAAAGCGGCTGAGAATGACGTAAGTTGCCATCGCGCACCTCCAGCGAGTGGAATGCAGAATCCTTGCCTCCATTCTACGGCAGAAGGGGGTTCGCAAGGCGAAGTTTCGGATTCCCTTCTCCGCGCCGGGTGTCCCTCCTGACAGCCCCCTCTATTAGCTGCGCCGAGGCGCTTCTTCCAGCATCTAAGAAGATGGAGGAGTTTTGGAAAAATGAGGAGGGAATGTCATGCGAAGTCTAATTCCCTGGTTCTGCCTTTGGGTATTGCTGGCGGGCCTGACCGTTCCGGGCAAGAGCCAGCCGAATGCGCCGCGCTTTGAGCCGGCCTCGGTGATTTCAACGGCCGAGCCGGTTTATCCACCGAATGCGATCAATCCGGGGACCGTCGTTTTGGAGGTCACGGTCGGGACCGAGGGGCAAATCGAGGACGTGAAGACAGTCCGCGCCGCGCCGCCCTTCACGCAGGAAGCCTTGAATGCGATTAAGAAATGGAAGTTTGCTCCCGCGCGGCTCGACGGGCAGCCCGTTCGCTCGGTCGTCCCGGTAGCCTTTTCCTTTAGCCGGCCGACGGTCTGGTGGCCTCAGACGAAACCAACCGAACCCGGCGCTAATCGGTAAACTCCCGGTTGGTGAACTCGGCCAGCGCCAGCAGTTTCTGCCGGGCGGCCAAGGAGTCAAGCAACGCGAAACCTCGCCTAACTGCTCTGGAGAAGGTCGAAGTACCGTTCGCGGCTCATTCCTGCGGTGCGAAGCAGGTTCTTGATGATGAATACCGGAACTTCGCTATACATGGGGATGACCAGCGGGCGTTTGACTCCGGCTTTGGTATAGATCAGGTGATCGCCGTGCTGGCGGTTGAAGCGAAAGCCGTCCGCCTCAAAAACCGTGATAAGCGCCTGAAATCTGACGGGCCGGATGGACAGCATCTATCTGATACTCAACGTCAGATGGTCAAACGACACAAATTCCGGCGGCTTCCAGGTCTTCCCTACTCGCCGGTAGCCTGCTTCTTCCAGAATCTCATCGAGCGTTCCCATCTCGGCGCTGGTTTCCAAGAATCCCCGTACGGCATCCTGAATGTTCTTGCTGGCCTCGCTTTTCGTGGCCCCGCAACTCGAGAGATCAAGCTCCGGCACATAGGCGACATACGTCTTGCCTTCCTTGAAAATATGAACGGTAAAGGAAAAATCGGCCATTTTTGCTGCCTCCCGGTCCCGCTGTGGCGCACCCCTTCTGTATGGTATCAAGGCCGACCGCTCGATCCAATAGCAGAGTGCCAGGTGGTCCCTACAAATCCAGCCGAATAAGCCGCTACCTCGAAAACTCCCGGTTGGTGAACTCGGCCAGCGCCAGCAGTTTCGCCTTGGCGGCGCCCGAGTCAATGGACTCGGCGGCGAGGCGAATGCCGTCCTGGAAATCTCCGGCATGGCCGGCGGCGACTAGGGCGGCGGCGGCGTTCATCAGGACCACGTCGCGCTTCGGGCCGCGCTGTCCGTTCAGGATGTCGTGAATGATCTGGACGTTCTCGGCGACGTCGCCGCCGAGCAGATCCGCCAGCGCGCAGCGCGGCAGGCCCAAATCTTCCGGGCGAAGCGTCCACGTCTTGACCTGGCCGTTCGAGACCTCAGCGACGAGGGTCTCGCCGGTGTTGGTGATTTCATCGAGGCCGTCGGCCCCGTGCACGACAAAGGCGCGCCGCAGGCCCAGCTCGGCAAGCGCCTCGGCCAGCATCACCGCGAGCCGCCCGTCGTAGACGCCCGCCACCTGGCAATTCGCCCCGGCGGGATTCGAGAGCGGGCCAAGCAGATTAAACACCGTGCGGATACGCAGCTCGCGGCGCGCGGGCATGGCGTATTTCATCGCGCCGTGGAAGGCGGGAGCAAACATGAAGCCGATGCCGACTTCGTCAATGCACTGCGCAACGCGGTCGGGCGCCAGGTTCAGGTTGACGCCGAGCGCCTCGATCACGTCGGCGCTCCCGCAGCGGCTGGAGATCGAGCGGTTGCCGTGCTTGGCCACGCGCACGCCGCAGCCGGCCACGACCAGCGCCGTCGCGGTCGAAATATTGAATGTCCCGCTGACATCCCCGCCCGTTCCCGCCGTGTCCACCAGGGCGTCGCGCTCGGTTCCGGAAATATCCTCTTCGACGGGGCGGTGAGGGCGCACGGCGGCGGCTTTGGCGCGCATGGCCTGCGCAAAGCCGATCAGTTCCTCGACCGACTCGCCTTTGACGCGCAGCGCGGTGAGGAACATCCCGATGCGGTGGACCGGCGCAGCGCCAGAGAGAATTTCCTCCATGACGGCCCGCGCCTGCTCGCGAGTCAGGCTCCGCCGCGCCACCGCCTGCCGGATCGGCAGCGTCAGGGCATTCCGGCTCGTCTTGTCCTCGTCACTCATCACTTATCACTCATCACTGGCCATCGCTGGGGCCATCGCTGGGGCCATCACTGGCTTGGTTGCTTTTGTTCCAGCCTTTCTATATAGTACTTTTTCTTTAAGCGGATGAGCACATGAAGATTCACGAATTTCAAGGCAAGCAAATCCTCAAGGGCTTCGGCGTGGCCGTGCCCGAAGGCGAGGTCGCCGAGAGCGCCGACGCGGCGTGCGCGATTGCGCAGAAGATGGCCCGCGAAGTTGTCGTCAAAGCGCAAATTCACGCCGGAGGACGCGGCAAGGCCGGCGGCGTGAAAATCGCCAAGACGCCCGAGGAAGCGCACGCCATTGCCGCTTCCATCTTGGGAAAGACGCTGGTGACGATCCAGACCGGCCCCGAGGGACAACTCGTGCGCCGCGTCCTGGTCGAAGAGACGCTGCCCATCGAGCGCGAGCTGTACTTGGGCATTGTCGTGGACCGCGCACAGTCCTGCCCGGTCTTTATGGCGAGCGCCGCCGGCGGTGTCGAGATCGAGAAAGTCGCCGCGGAGACGCCGGAGTTGATCCTGCGCGAGGCGATCCGGCCGGGCTTCGGATTGCAGGCGTTCCAGGCGCGGAAGCTCGCTTTTGGCCTGGGCCTCCCCGCCGAAAGCGTTCCGCGCGCGACCGAGTTCATGACGGCGCTTTCTCGCGCGTTTGAGTCAACCGACGCCTCGCTCGCCGAGATCAATCCGTTCGTCCTGACCAAAGACGGGCGGCTGCTGGCGCTCGACGCCAAGATGACTTTCGACGACAACGCGCTCTACCGCCATGAAGACATCCGCAAGTTGCGCGACCTCGCCGAGGAAGACCCGCTCGAAGTTGAAGCGAGCAAGTATTCGCTCAACTACATCAAGCTCGACGGGACGGTCGGCTGCATGGTGAACGGCGCGGGCCTGGCGATGGGCACGATGGACATCATCAAGTACGCCGGCGGCAGCCCGGCGAATTTCCTCGACGTGGGCGGCGGCGCGAGCGCCGAGCAAGTCCGCCACGCTTTTGAAATCCTGCTTTCCGACAAGAATGTCCGCGCGGTGCTGATCAACATCTTCGGCGGCATCATGCGCTGCGATATTGTAGCCACCGGAGTGGTCGAGGCGGCGCGGGCCCTCGGAGTGAAAGTTCCGGTGGTGGTGCGTCTCGAAGGAACCAACGTCGAGGAAGGCCAACGCATCCTGCGCGAGTCGGGATTGAACTTCGCCGTCGCCAGCGGCATGAAGGACGCGGCGGAGAAGGTGGTGGCGCTGGCGCGGTGATCCGAGCCGCGACCGTAAGCGAGCGGCATGAAGCCACAGAGACACAGAGAAAAAAGCCAGAAGAAAGAAGTCAGGAAGGGACTACCAACGTTTTTCTGCTGCCTCCTGACTTCTTCAGTTTAGAGACATGAGCATCCTCGTAGATGAAAACACGAAGGTCCTGGTGCAGGGCTTGGGGCGCGAAGGGGGCTTCCACGCGCAGCAGTGCATGGCGTATGGGACCAAGATCGTGGGCGCCGTCAAGCCCGGCAAGGGCGGGACCAAGCAGGACGGCATTCCGCTGTTTGATTCCGTAGCGCAGGCCAAGCGCGAGGTCAACCCGCGGGCGACGGTCATTTTCGTTCCTGCGTCCGGCGCCGCCGATGCGATCCTGGAAGCCGCCGACGCCGGCGTCCCGCTGGTGGTCTGCATCACCGAAGGCATTCCGACGTTCGACATGATCCGCGTCCACGCGTGCTTGAAGACGACGCGGACGCGGCTGATCGGCCCCAACTGTCCGGGGATCATCTCGCCGGGCAAATGCAAGATCGGGATCATGCCGGGACACATCCACCGGCCCGGCCCCGTGGGGGTGGTCTCGCGCAGCGGGACGCTCACCTACGAGGCCGTCGGCCAGTTGAGCGCGCTCGGCATCGGCCAGTCCACCTGCATCGGCATCGGCGGCGACCCGATCATCGGAACTAGTTTCCGCGACGCCATCGAGATGTTCAACGCCGACCCCCACACTCATGCCATCGTCATGATCGGCGAGATCGGCGGAACGGCGGAAGAAACCGCGGCGGCCTATATCCGGGAGCACGTGCAAAAGCCGGTGGTGGGCTTCATCGCCGGACAGACCGCTCCGCCGGGCCGGCGCATGGGCCACGCCGGAGCCATCATCAGCGGCGGCAAAGGCACGGCGCGGGAGAAGATGGCGGCCATGCGCGAGGCCGGGATCACGGTGGTCGAAAGCCCGGCCCAGATCGGTGAAGCCGTCGCAGCTTGCCTGGCCCGGCCCGCCGAGCTGAAGCCGGACGCCATTTGGACTTCCGGAACCTAAGATTCGGTCCCTGATCCCAGCAACAATCGGATGGAGGAACCTTCTTGGCTGTTACGCGAACGCTCACCATCATTAAGCCCGACGGGGTGGCCCAGAACAACATCGGCGACGTGCTCCGCACGTTTGAGGAAAACAAATTCAAGATCGTCGCCATGAAGATGCTGCGGCTGACCAAGCAGCAAGCCGAAGGGTTCTACGCCGTCCACCGCGGCAAGCCGTTTTTCGAGAGCCTGACGACTTTCATGAGCTCAGGCCGGATCGTGGTAATGGTGCTCGAAGGCGAAGATGCGATCAACCGCCTGCGCGCCGTCATGGGCGCCACCAACCCCGCCAACGCCGCCGAGGGGACCCTGCGCAAGCGCTTCGCCACTTCCATCGAGCACAACATCATCCACGGCTCCGACGCCCCCGACACCGCCGCCTTCGAAATCGGCTACTTCTTCAGCGAGATGGAGATTGTGAGCTAGCACGAGGATGCAGAAGAAGGAAAGGAAGCAGAGGAGGCATAGGAAAACCTTCTTGTCCTGCTTCCTTTGCCTCTTCTACTTCCTCTGCTTCCGGGACCTGCGGGTCCTTCCTGCGTTAAACTAGGCGAGGAAGGAATGTGTCGGCGAATGTCGGCAGAACCCTCGATCCCATGCTGCCCAGCCTTGGCAAAATTCTGATCACGGTCGGAGTGGTTTTCATAGGATTGGGCATTCTTCTTCTGTTCTCCGACCGGCTTTCTTTCTTGCGGATCGGCCGGCTGCCGGGCGACGTCATCTATCGTCGCGGCAACTTCACGTTTTATTTCCCCATTGTCACCTCGATTGTTCTCAGCCTCGTCCTGACACTGCTGTTTTGGGTGTTTGGGCGGCGGTGAGTGGGGAGCGTTTTTTTCCGCTGTGGGTTCGTCGTTCACATACTATTATGTACTTAGCGGAAGATGACCTGACACCGGGCGCGGAGGCAGTTGGAATGGGAACCTATTTTGATGAAATCGCAGCGGAGGCCATGAAGCTTCCCCTGCGGGACCGGGTAAGACTGGCGCAGCGGCTGGTCTCCAGTGTCGAGGATCAGATGGAGGGCGATGTAGAAACCCTGTGGGCGGCGGAGGCAGAACGGCGGCTCGCAGAGCTTCGAACGGGCAAGGTGCAGGGCGTTGAGGCCGGGGAGTCGTTCCGCAAAGCGCGGGAAGCCCTCGAACGGTGAGAATCGAATTCCACCCCGAGGCTTATACGGAAATGATCGAGTCCGCGCGTTTCTATGAGGAGAGGGCCGCGGGCCTCGGCGGAGATTTCCTGGGGGCGGTCGAGGAAGCCACACAGCGGATCAGGCAATTCCCTGATGCTGCGACAATCGAAAGATCCGGAATTCGCAAGCGCCTGGTCAGTGGTTTTCCCTTCACAATCCTCTACGAACGGCAGCAAGACGTGATCTTTATCGCGGCTGTCATGCACCAGCATCGAAAGCCCGGGTACTGGGAGAACCGCTTGCGGTCCTGAACAGTGCGCCGCTGGTAATCGTATGGGAATATCCGCGAACCAATTCCAATTCAACTTCGCCCCCGCGCGCCGAATCTACCGGGTGAGCGAACTCAGCCGCGTGATCCGCGAAAAGCTGGAAGCGGAGTTTACCGATGTGTGGGTCGAGGGAGAGGTCTCGAATTTGAGGGCGGCCTCATCGGGCATCCTGTATTTCACCTTAAAAGACGAAACAGCGCAGTTGCGTTGTGTCTGTTTCCGGCAGTTCGCGCGCTACTTGAAATTCCGTCCCGAGGACGGCCTGCTCGTGACGGCGCGCGGGCGGATCAGCGTCTACGAAGCACGGGGCGAGTACCAGCTTGCGGTCGAGGTCCTGGAGCCGCGCGGCCTGGGCGCGCTACAGTTGGCGTTCGAGCAGCTCAAGCGCAGACTGGCCGCCGAAGGCCTCTTCGACGCCGCGCGCAAGAAGCCGCTGCCGAAGCTCCCGCGCCGGATCGGGATCATCACCTCGCCGAGTGGCGCCGCCATCCAGGACATAATCCGCATCCTGCGCCGCCGCCATGAGAACCTGCATGTCGTGATCTACCCGACGCGCGTGCAGGGCGAAGGGGCAGCAGAAGAGATGATCGAGGCGCTGCGGTTCTTCAACCTCGCACCCCCGCAAGGAATGCCCGTGGACGTAATTATCCTGGGGCGCGGCGGCGGCTCCATCGAAGACCTTTGGGCATTTAATGAGGAGAAGCTGGCGCGGGCGATTGCCGCCTCTTCGATCCCGGTCATGTCCGCCGTGGGCCACGAGACCGACTTCACCATCGCCGATTTCGTCGCCGATCTGCGCGCG
This sequence comes from Acidobacteria bacterium RIFCSPLOWO2_02_FULL_61_28, assembly GCA_001767035.1. Lineage (GTDB taxonomy): Bacteria > Acidobacteriota > Terriglobia > 2-12-FULL-54-10 > 2-12-FULL-54-10 > 2-02-FULL-61-28. The sequence continues at coordinate 4,802 of MEKR01000177.1, read as the reverse complement.
CCGACGCCTTCGGCGGCGGCGGAACTGGTGATCGAAACGCAGGAACGCCTTACCGAGCAGATTGCCACGCTCGAAGATGATCTCAGAAAAGTCATTCGCTATTACTTACTGCGACAACGCCAGCAGCTTACCGAATTGGTAGCCCACCGGGGATTCCAGACGCTGCGCACGCTGCTCACTCAGGCGGCGCAGCACAGCGACGATTTGGCGGACCGTCTGACGGAGGCAGCGCGGGAAGCGTTGCGCCAGGCCCGCCGCCGCTGGGAGCAACCTCACGCTTTCCTGGCTCACTTCGACCTGCGCGCGCGCCAGGAGCGCGAGCGGCTGCGGCTGAACCGGGTGAGTGCTGCCCTGGTGCATCCCATTCGTTTGTTGCTGGCGCAGAAGCGCGGCCGGATGGAGTCGTTGCGGGCGGAACTCGAACAGCTCAATCCGGCGGCGATCCTCGAGCGCGGCTATGCCATTGTGTTCGATGCCGCGGGCAAGGTCTTGAAGGACGCAACGCAAGTTGCGCCCGGCCAGGAGATCACGCTGCGCCTCGCGCGCGGCCGCCTGGCGGCTCACGTGGACAAGGTGATGCCGGGGTGATGCCGGAATGACAGGACCTACTTCAAGCCGTAATTCACCAGCAGGAATCCCGCCAGGGCCAGTCCCGCGCCCACCACGCTGTCTATGGCGTAGTGATAGCGGCACACCACCGCGCCGACGGCGATGCTCAGGGATACAAATAAAAATAGCAGGCCCACCGGCACGCTGAACCGCAGGAGCGCCAGCGAGACGGCCATCGTAGCCGCCACGTGCGCGCTGGGAAAGACGTTCGCCGTGATGCTCGCCTGACGCAGAATCCACAAATTGAACCGCCGCAGACGGCCTGGCCTTCTGTGGGCCGATGCGGTTTCGGCCAGCATCCGAGGGGGCAGCGCCGGGAAGAAGGGGACCAGGACATAGCAAAGATAGGCGGGCGGAAGCACCGCTGTCCAGAACTGGTCCGCGTAAAGTTGCATCCCCAACAAGTAGAGCGCGCCGAGGCCGAGGGGAATCAAGGGATAGCACAAGAGGTAAGCTAGCTCGAAATAGCCAAGCATCCAGGCGCGTGTCCCTCGGCTTTCCGCTCCGCCGAGGAGAGACCCCAGCCAGTTCCGATCCAGCCGCTCGAGCCGGTCTTGGAGCGCTTCGTCCGGCTTGGTGAAGAACTGGCCCGCCTGCCAGTAGGGCATTAGCAGGAGCGCCGCCGGAAGCCAATCCCGCAGGACGGAACTCGCGGAGGCGGACAACCAGTCAGGAGAAGATTTTGCAAGCCAGATCAACGCAAACCCGAGCAGCCCGATTCCGTGGACCTTCGCGCGTCGTCGCACCTCCATCGGGCGAAGCCACGAAAGCCCGATCAGAATTGCGAAACAGATGAGATTGATCCACTCGGCTACGCGCACAGCGAACGCCTTCTCTTCCGTCTCTCGGTTGATCTGCCGTGGATGCCGGCGGGCGCTACCGGCGGGTTACTTGCCCATTGCTGGGAACCGCGGGTTCCGCATTCTCCGGCTGCTTCAGGGATTGCTCGATCTGCTGCTGAAGGAGCGCGCTTTCGCGTTCGAGGTCGGGCGTGCTGCCGCGCGACCCGGCCACCTGCTGGAGATGCCTCCGGGCAGACTCAAGGTCGCCCTTCTTGCGATAGAGGTCGCCCAACTCATAATGAATGCGGGCCACAGGGGTATCCTGATAGCCGGGCGCGCCCTGCTGCGCCTGCCCGAGCACCCGATCATACTTCCGAATGGCTTCCTCCGCCTCGCCCGCCGCGCGATGGATCGAAGCGATTTCGAGCGGAAAGACGAAGTTTCGGGGGAAGGCGGCGGCGAGCGCCTCGAGCGTCCGGCGCGCATCGGGAAAGCGCCTCTCCCGGCGGTACATGACGGTGAGCAGAATCTGGGCGTCGTAGCGCGCGCCGTTGCCCCATTGCGCCACGCTCTCGACCAGACGGATGCCGCGCGCCTTCTCACCGGAGAGGCCCGTAAAGAACAGCAACACTTTTAGCGGTCCCGGCAGACTCCCCAGGGCGAATTCATAAAGGCCGGGGACCAGATAGGCATCGTAATACCGGGGATCAATCTGGACCAGGCGCGAATGAAAATCGTTGGCCCGGCTCGCGCTGCCCATCGAGTCGAACACAGACCGTTCCACCAAACCTTGATAGGTGGCTCGGGTCGCGTAGGCCACGCCGCAAGCATAGAGAGCTTCTTCGTCCTTCTTGTCCCGCTTGAGCCGCTGTTCGCACAACCGGATGGAGGTCTGGCTGGATTGCTGAAAGCTCCGGTCGAGCGCCGGGTCCACTTTGATCTTTTTCGTCCGGAAGAACCCGTTGGAAGCTCCGAACAAGTCCCCTTCCAAAACGCCCGCCCGATAGAGCTGCTTGTAGAGGTAAGCCAGGGCCACACGGTGGTGGGCGTAGGGATCGCCCGGATCGGCGTCGCGCAGCCGCTCGAAGATTCGTGTAGCCTCGTCGTACTCGAGGCTATAGAAATGCTCAAACCCTTGCGCAGGAAGCTGGCGGGCTTGTTCCCCAGACAGGGCGTTGTTCTGCGCGGCGGCGGCCAGCGCCCATCCCATCCCCATCCATCCGATTGCGCGAGAGAGAATCCGCATGAGTCCTGAATCTCCGCCGTCTCGGCTGTGGCCTCTCTGTATAAGATGACACGGATGGCCGCCGGGATGGAATGGGGACGCAGAAAAAGGACTGCGAGCGAACTCCGGCCTACCCCGCCGGCCAGTGGAAGATTCGGCCTCCCAGCAGATGCAGGTGGAAATGAAAGACCGATTGTCCGGCGCCCCGCCCGGTGTTCAACACGATGCGGTAGCCGTCGGTGATTTTGAACTCTTGCGCCAGCTTCGCCGCCACCCGATGCAGATGGCCGATCACCGGCGCGTCGGCCTCTTCGGTCTCCTCCGCCGAAGCAAAATGTTTGCGGGGGATCACCAGGATGTGCACGGGGGCCTGCGGGTTGATGTCCAGAAAGGCAACCGAGGTGTCATCTTCGTAAACGATCTTCGCGGGCATCTCTTTCGCGACGATTTTGCAAAAGATACAGGACGTCATGCAGGCGCTCCCGACACTTGAATTTAGTTCTCCAACCGTACCACAAACGTGGGCAGGTTCTCGTTCCCCAATTGCGCGGCGAGGTCGCGCGCGCCAGAGAGGGAGGGTTTCGGGCCGACCCGGACGCGGTAGAGCACACCATCCCCGCGATCATAATTTTCGATGAACGCGCCGCCGTACCGGGCCTTCAGGCTCTGCTGGAGGCGCTCGGCGGTGGTCCGCTCCCGAAAGGCTCCGACCTGCACCACAAAGGCGCCGGAAGCATGCTGATCGCCGACCGACTGCACCTCCACCCGCACCAGCGCCGTTCCCGGACCGAGCATCTGAATCTGCCGGGCCGCCGCCAGGGAGAGATCAATGATTCGGCCCTTGACGAACGGGCCGCGATCGGTGATGCGCACCGTGACCGACTGATTGTTCTCGAGATTCGTTACCTTGGTCCAGGCGCCAAAGGGCAAGGTCAAGTGCGCGGCGGTCAGTTTGTTCTTGTCATAGACTTCCCCGTTCGCGGCCCGCCGGCCGTGATAGGGATCGCCGTACCAACTGGCGTAGCCGGTCTCGGTGTAGCCCGGCCGGACGGTCTCCCCGGTTCGGGCTCCGCCCGAGGCACTAGGCTGCCGCCCGGAGGAAGGGGCCCGCGCCACCGTCCGGCGCCGTCCGCACGCCGTGCCGAGCAGGACCAAGAGCAGGACGCACGCGAAGAGTTTGTTCGTAAGCATCGCAGCCATTTGCAGCAACGGGGGAAATCGCTGTTCGCCAGGCGCGGTGGAACCGGGCTGAGTTTGATTATAGAAGCCGAGGGCCGGCTCGGGGCCGGGAAAAGCTCTTCTTCCGAAGCAGGTATATAATAAGACAACAGTCGCAATTGGGCCGGGAATCGCAGCTATGGTTCTGTCGCCACGCCTGAAATGGAAGATCAACCGCTACGGCCAGAGTGTGGACGAGAAGCTGGAGCGGGCGCGGGGCTTCTTCAAATCCGTGCTGAACAAGCAGCGCATGTGCCCGGCCTGCCGCGCCTTGATTGACCGCAAGGAAACGGTTTGCCCCTTCTGCGGCGAGCGACTCTCGGAGGCTCGCCCGGCGGGCGGGATCGGCAGGCTCCTCGATTCGATCCTTCCGCAGCAGGCGCGCTCCACCACGATCCTGCTCAGCGTGAACGTGTTTCTGTTCGGGATGACCCTGATCGCCTCCATTCGGGCGAGCGGGGGCGGGTTGGATGCCAACACTCTGCTCGGCTCGATTGACGGCCTGACCCTGGCGCGCTTCGGCGCGAAATACGGGCCGCTGATCGCGGCGGGCGAATGGTGGCGCGTTGTAACACCCGTCTTTCTTCATGCCGGCCTGCTGCACCTGGGCATGAACTCCTGGGTCCTGTTTGACCTGGGACCGGCCGTCGAAGGGATTTATGGCCCGCAGAAGTTTCTGGTGCTCTATGTCGTGACGGGCGCGGCCAGCTTTGTCACCAGCTACCTCTGGCGTCCGCTGGGCTTGAGCGTGGGGGCCTCGGGCGCGATCTTCGGCCTGATCGGGGTGATGATCGCCTACGGCTACCGCAACCGGCGGGGCGCCGGCGAGGTGGTGCGAACCATGTTTGTGCGGTGGGCGATCTACGGGTTGCTTTTCGGGTTCTTGATGCCGGGCCTCGACAACGCCGCTCACATCGGCGGTTTGGTTTCCGGCATCGCCTTCGGCGCGCTGGTCTCCGACATGCCTT
>MEKR01000176.1:12597-19470 GCA_001767035.1 Acidobacteria bacterium RIFCSPLOWO2_02_FULL_61_28 | reverse complement strand
TCACGATGACAATCTTGCTGCGAAAGTCCGCGAGCGCGACGACTTGCCCGTCGTCATTGCGCAGGGTGAAGTTCGGGACCGCCTCTCCCAGCGCCGGCGAGCGGAACTGCCCGCGCGGCTGAGTGAAGAAGATCACAAAGAAGGTGACGAACCCCAGCAGGCTGATCTTGGCGGCGAACTCTTGTCGGGCAGTCATAAGTCACCTTCCACTATAATAACTAATTTGGAGTCCGAAAGGAGCAAAATTGGTTTCCGGTCCCGTAACCACGCCCCGGGTCTCGGTGATTGTGCCTGCGCGAGACGAGGAGGCCAACATCGGCGGCTGCGTCCGGTCGCTCGTCGTGCAGGGTGAGGACCTCGAGATCATCGTGGCCGATGACGGCTCCCAGGACCGCACGGCGGAGATCGCACACGAGCTGGCTGCGGAATTCCCGCAGGTGAAGCTCGTTTCCGTCCCTCCGTTGCCTGAAGGCTGGCTCGGCAAGACTCATGCCCTTCATGTTGCCGCAGAGCGGTCGCGGGGCGAATGGCTTCTGTTTACGGATGCCGATACGCGGCATGAGCCGGGAAAGCTCGCGGCGGTTGTCGAGCGGGCGGAGCAAGAAGCCCTGGACCTGGTTTCATTTTCTCCTCGGCAGGAAGTGCGTGCGTGGTGGGAAAAGGCAGTGATCCCCTTTGTTTATCAACGGCTTGCAATGCTCTACCCCTACCCGCAAGTGAATGATCCGAGCGATTCCAAGGCGGCGGCCAACGGGCAGTATATCCTGATCCGGCGGAGCGCCTATCAATCCCTGGGCGGGCACCAGGCAATTCGTAGCGCCGTCTTGGAAGATGTCGAACTGGCCCGCCGCGCCAAGCACGCCGGCCTCCGCGTCTGGTTCGGCTCGGGCGAGGGCACGGTGAGCACCCGCATGTACCGCCGCTTCGCCGAGATGTGGGAGGGCTGGACGAAGAACTTGTTTCTGCTTTACGATCGAGATTACGGCGCAATTCGCCGGGCGACGGTGGAGTTGGCCTTCCGCTACCTTCTGCCCGCCGTTGCCGGGATCGCGCTTCTGTCTGGCGGGTCGCGGTGGGCTGAGGGGATGGGGGGCGTCGTGCTTGCCTATCTCGCCTGGGAACACTACCGCTATTGGCGGAAACTCCCGCGCGAGGCCCGTAGCGCGGCGACGGCTTTACTTCTGCCCGGCGTCGTGCTCTTTCTCCTGTTGCTGTGGAACTCCGCGCGGCGCTACTGGAGACAGCAGGAAATCGAGTGGAAAGGAAGGCGCTACCGCGCGCCGGCGTGACGGCTCGTTCGAGGGGGGTGCGGGCGGTTGAAAGGGAGCGATGGCTGGAACGATGATTTACCTGACGCGGCGCGCGGAGTTTTCCGCGTCCCACTATTACCACAGCGCGGCGCTCTCGCCGGAGGAGAACCAGCGGCTCTACGGCAAGTGCAACAATCCGCGCGGCCACGGGCACAACTATGTCCTGGAAGTGACGGTGCGCGGGGAGATTGACCCGCGCTCCGGCATGGTCGTGGATTTGAAGCAGCTCAAGGAAGTGATGGCGCGCGAGGTTCTGGAGGTGCTTGACCACCGCTTTCTGAACGAAGAGGTTCCGGTCTTCCATCACGTGATTCCGACGACGGAGAACCTGGCGGTCGAGGTCTGGCGGATGCTCGCTCTCAAACTCCAGTTTGGCCGCCTACACCGCATCCGCCTCTACGAGACCCCGGACCTGTTTGTGGATTACTATGGGCCGGAGTCGAACGGCCATAAAGGCAGGGAGTAGGGAACAGGGAATAGGGAATAGGGAACAGAATCCGAGCCGCGACCGCAAGGGAGCGGGCAACCGGTGCGGCCAACCAGCCATGAGCGACATCAGTCATCCCGCGCGTGCGGCCACAGCAAGGGCGGAGGAATCGGTGCATCTGACGCGCCGCTACTGGTTTTCCGCCTCGCACCGCCTGCACCGCGCGGCGCTGCCCGAGGGAGAAAACCGCGAACTCTATGGGAAATGCAACAATCCCGGCGGGCACGGGCATAATTATTTCCTGGAGGTAACCGTGGCGGGGCCGATTGATCCGCGCACCGGAATGACCGTGAATTTGTCGGAACTGGACGCCTATGTGGAAGCCCGGGTAATCGAGCCGTTTCACGAGAGCAGCCTGAACGAGCAGCCTCAGTTCGGGGAGCTGGTTCCGACCACCGAGAACCTCTGCGTCGAGATTTACCGGGTTCTCAAGGAAGGGTGGGACCGGCTCGACTCGGCCCGCCACGCGCGTCTGGAGCGGGTTCGCCTCGAGGAAACCGGCTCCAACTTTTTTGAGTACCGAGGATCGGAGCCAGAATAGGGATGAAGATTATTGAGGATCACATAATATAGTGACGATTCCGGATTTGATGTACTCGTCAGGGCATGGCTTCAGCCATGCCGAAAAAAGGCCGAAACAATGAGGGCTTTAGCCCCTGAGGGACTTCTTTCCGATGGCTGCTGGGGAGGGGTTCGGAGTATCCCTACTCACCTCAGCGGCTGAAGCCGCTGCTTTTACCTGGCAAAGCGGCACGACTAAAGTCGTGCCCTGACGAACTGCTTTGCGTGTCACTATATTGTGCAAGACTGGATAGGAGCAGGGAATGGACGAATCACAAATCAAGAAGGCGGCTGCGCTCGGGAGCGTTTCGGCCGGAGCGCCGTTGCCGGAGATCATCCGCGACCTGCTGGTTGCGCTGGGGGAAGACCCCGGACGGGACGGCCTGCAAGAGACCCCCGAGCGCATCGCCCAAACGCTGCGCTTTCTGACCAGCGGCTACGAGATGCGCGTGGAAGACATCTTGAACGGGGCTTTGTATCCGGTCAGCTACGATGAGATGGTGATGGTCAAGGACATCGAGCTGTTCAGCCTGTGCGAGCATCACCTGCTGCCGTTTTTCGGGAAGTGTCACGTAGCCTATATCCCGGATCAGCGCGTGGTCGGGCTGAGCAAGATTCCGCGGCTGGTGGATATGTTTTCGCGCCGGCTACAGATTCAGGAGCGGCTGACGACCCAGATTGCGGAGACCTTCATGGAGAAGATTCGGCCGCAGGGCGTGGGCGTCGTCATCGAAGCCCGGCACCTCTGCATGATGATGCGCGGCGTCGAGAAACAGCATTCCCAAGCCGTGACCAGCGCCATGCTCGGCGTCTTTCGGGAGCAGCAGCAAACGCGGGAAGAATTCCTCTCGCTGGTCATGAGCAACTAGAGAACGTCGTAGTTCCGTCTGAATACAATTGGGCGCCGGCAGTGCTTGGTTGGTTGTGAATGGATTCTGTTTGAGGGATAATCGGCGACATGGTACAGGTCAGCGTAGAGGAATTGCTACAAAACCTCCCCGCCTATCTTCAGCGAGTCGAAGCATGCGAAACGCTCATCATCGTGCGCGCAGGACAGCCAGTAGCAGAAGTCAAACCGGTCGAAGGACGCCCCGAGACATTGCGCCCGTTTGGGTTATGTGCAGGCGAGTTTACGGTCCCAGAGGACTTTGACGCGCCTTTACCCGAAGATATTCTGCACGCGTTTGAGAGCACATGAAGCTCCTCCTCGATCCCCAAATCTTTCTTTGGTTCATCAGTGGGGACGCCCGGTTGCCTGGGGACTGGCGCAACAGTATCCGCGATGCTGGAAACGAGGTCTATTTGAGCGTGGTTTCCCTGTGGGAAGCTATCATCAAACATGCCCTGGGAAAGCTGCCCTTGCCGCATCCCCCAGCACATTATCTCCCGACCCAGCGGGTGCGGCACCAGATTGCGAGCTTGCCTCTTGATGAAGCCAGTGTCAGTCACCTTGCCACGCTCCCTGCTGCGCATCGGGACCCGTTTGATCGGATGTTGGTGTGTCAGGCCATCGAGCACGGGCTGACCATTGTCTCTGTTGATCCGGCGTTCCGAGCCTACCCGGCGCCCGTGCTGGGCCGCACCTAACAAGGCAGCGGACCGGTTGGCCTAAAACTGGGAGAAAAGTTTATTGGACACGCTGGAATCGGAATCCGGACTTTGGAATCCGGAATGTTTTGGTTGCCATTATGAAGAAAGTCGTTATCTCCCGCCCAGCGGGATCGCCGCTAGCGGTTTCGTGATAGGCCGACCAGGACCGGTTTTATCCAGGTCAGCCCAAACAATAGTTAGGAGCCTCCCATGTCCAAGCGCCCGCGCCTTCCTCCAAACGGCCAATACATCGGCGATACCGAACCCATTCCTCTCGCACCCGACGGAACTTACGTTGCGGGCAATCCGGTCCTTTGTCCAAGTGGTAAGTACATCTAACCCCAACTGGAGGAGTCATGTCTTTCAAGTCTCGCCTCACCGACGACTTTGTTCGCATTGCAGCAGCGGGCGGCGGCTTGCGCTTCGATGCTTCGGCTCGCCTAACCGACGATCTTGTGCGAATCGCCGCTGCAGCCAGCACGGGCAACGCGCGCGTCTTTATGTCGGGCATGTCTGCGCGTCTTTCCGATGACCTAGTTCGCATCGGCGCCGCAGGCAAAGGCTGCGTGGTCTTCGAAGACTAAGGCTCCTAACCCTTCCAGCGAGCGGACAGACAACGGCTTGCCGGTGTCTGCCGCTCATGTCAAACGTTCGGCGGACGGCGAGCGGGTAGCTACGGCATGTCTTTTATGCCGTGGGCACGTTCCGGAACAAACCCACGGCACTGAGAAACGTGCCGTGGCTACCAGTGGCAGGATTTGCCTGGGATTTGGCAGATCGGTCCTCCCTGGTCGCCAAGGATTTGCCAACGACTCCCTGCACGGCGCCCCGCTTGAAATACAGTATCAATAATGGTATCTTCTCGAATGAAGCGAGTCGCCAAGATCCTGGAAGCTATGAGGCGCGACTCCCAAGGGATTCGCTTCAGCGACCTATGTGCCGTCTGCGACGCTCACTTCGGCGCGCCGCGGCAAAACAGGTCGAGTCATCGGGTCTATCAGATGCCGTGGCCTGGTGATCCCCGGGTCAACATCCAGGAGGACAGGGGCTTCGCGAAAGCGTACCAAGTCAAACAAGTGCTCAAGGCCATCGACAAACTCGGCGGGGAACATGAAACTTAAAAATGATCATTATACCTATCGCGTGACTTGGTCCGAAGAAGACTCCGAGTACGTGGGGCTTTGCGCTGAATTTCCCAGCCTCAGTTGGCTGGCCGGGAGCCCGGAAACGGCCCTCCGAGGCATTCGCCGGGTTGTAGCGGACGTTGTGGCGGACTTGAAGAAGAGGGGGGAGGCAGCTCCGGAAGCCGTTGCCTCCAGACGCTACAGCGGCAAGTTTCTGGTCCGAGTTCCGCCGGATATCCATCGTCGGCTCGCCACGGAGGCGGCCGAGGCAGGGGTCAGCTTAAACCGCTTGGCCAGTGCCAAGCTCACTCAGTAGAGGAAATCGGGGACGGAACGTTTTTTCGCGATACAGAAGTTGAGGATATTCTCAGTCAGCCGCTGCAAGATATACTTGGACGGGATGATTCTCCAATTTCAATCGGACGAGTGGTAGCCACGGCACCTGTCCCGGCGTGCCGTGGATGTCTCTTATCCCGGCCTACCGGGACATTTCGGAACAAACCTCGGAGTGCTCGGCTGGAAGCAAACGGGTGTATACTCTCTACCGCCGAACGGCCCAAAAACCAATTCCGGATCAAGGGAGCAAGACGCCCGTGGAAGCTCGTGGACGAATGAATCTACCAATCCCTGCCATTAGAAGGCGGTCATCGCAGGCGGAGGGATCGTTGTTTTTCCTGCTGGCCCTGCTGCTGCTGGCCCTGGCTCCGGCAACGGCTGCCGGCCAAGTGGCCGAATGGAGTCGCCGGACCGGGACCATTGCTGCGGATGAAGCCTTCGGAGTGGCGGTGGACGCGAGCGGCATCTACCTGGTGGGGGATGCGGATGGCATCCTGCCGGACCTGGAGAGGGCCGGCAAAAAGGATGCCTATCTCCGCAAGTATGATGCCGCCGGCAATGTGCTTTGGACGCGGCAGTTCGGCTCGGTGTTCGACGACGCCGCCATGGCAGTGGCGGCGGATGCCAGCGGGATTTACGTCGCCGGCAGCGTAGGACCGGCGGAGGCGGACTTTACCAACATCAACCGGCACGATGTGTTGCTCCGCAAGTTCGACGTGGACGGGAATCTTCGATGGAGCCGGCAGATTGATTCGGTGGGAACGCCGCAAAACGATGCCGCCCTTGCAGTCGTGGTGAACGGAAATGCAATATACATCGCGGGGTATACCCGCGGACCCCTGCCGGGGCAGAACCCGCAGGGAGGATTCGATGCGTTTGTAAGCAAGTATAACCTGGACGGAAACGAGCTTTGGACGCGCCAGTTCGGGACCAAGAAAGTTGATGTGGCGGTCGGAATCGCCGCCAACGCCACCGGCATTTATGTCCTCGGCGAGACCGACGGCGCCCTGCCGGGTCAGGCCAATGCGGGGGAATTGTACGACATCTTCCTGCGCAAGTATGCCGCCGATGGCACGGAGCTTTGGACGCGGCAGTTCGGGACCTCGGGCCTGGAATTTCCCGGCGGAGTGGCGGCGGATTCGAGCGGCGTTTACATTGTGGGAACGACCTCCGGAGCGCTTCCCGGCCAAACCAACCGCTCGGGGTATGATGCCTTCGCGCGGAAGTATGACGACAACGGCGCAGAGATCTGGACCCGGCAGTTCGGAGCCAGCAGCGATGCGCTGGCCTACGGTGCGGCTCTGAGCGGCGGCCATCTCTTCATTACCGGAAACGTGGTGGGGATGCTGCCGGGCCAGCTCGGCTCGGGCGGCTCTAACGAGGACGTGTTCGTGAGGAAATATGACACCAGCGGCGCGGAAATCTGGACCCGACAGTTTGGCGCCGAGGTGCGCGACACCGCCGC
>MEKR01000176.1:0-12585 GCA_001767035.1 Acidobacteria bacterium RIFCSPLOWO2_02_FULL_61_28 | reverse complement strand
GACCCGACAGTTTGGCGCCGAGGTGCGCGACACCGCCGCCGCCATCGCCGTCAACTCCACGGGCATTTATGTGGCCGGGTCGGTTCCCAGGATCTTGCTGAGTCCCGAGCCCATCGGGGATTGGGACGGCGTTCTCACCAAACTGGTGGAAGTGCCGCTGGCAAGCCCGGTGATCCATGCGGGCGGAGTTGTGAATGCTGCCAGCCTGCTGCCGCAGGCTCCTCTGGCGGCCGGTTCTGTCGCCTCCGTCTTCGGTCTTCATTTCTCTCCTACCGGGCAAGAACGAGCAGTCGTTCGCCTGAACGGCATCGCCGCTCCGGTCTTCGCGAGTACGGATACACAGATCAATTTTCAAGTACCGTGGGAGATGGCGGGTCTGGCGCAGGCGACAGTGACGGTGACCGTGGGGGTCGCCACCAGCAGTCCGGTGACGGTCCCGCTGGCTTCTTCCGCGCCGGGTCTGTTTTCCACCAGTGGCTCCGGGAGCGGCCAGGGCTCCATTTTGGTTGGTACCCTGGGCGTCCTCGCCGCACCGACGGGCGCTTTCCCCGGTTCCCGCCCCGTCAATCGCGGTGAATTGGTCTCAATATACGCGACCGGACTGGGCGCGGTGACGAACCCGCCTCCCACCGGCGTGGCCGGCTCCGGCAGCCCGCTTTCGGCAACCCTAGCCGCGCCTGCCGTGTTCATCGGGGGCGTCCAGGCGGCGGTACCGTTTTCCGGCTTGGCTCCAGGCTACGCGGGCCTTTATCAAGTCAATGCGATTGTGCCTCCCGGTACTCCCACCGGAAACCCCGTATCTGTCGTCCTTACCATCGGCGAATCCACCTCCAACACCGTTACTCTCGCCGTGCAATAGTCCCGCTGGGAATTTTTCTCCTGCCCAATTTTTTCTACCGCCAGCAGTGTGAATCTGCATTCCAGCCTGAGAACGCCCTACCCGGAAGCCGCTCCACTCCCTTTGGGATATTAACGTGTTGACAAAATCTTCACGAAGGCGTACAAACAAGAAGGAATGAGCGGGAAAGCCCATCGCATCCGGAGGTTCTTTTGTTGTTGCTGCTGTTGTTGTGCGCGGCATCGGAGGGTGGGTCGGGCAAGTTCCTAACCGGTTGATTCCCGAGCAGTTACAAAACCAGCCCACCGAGGACAAGAGACCTGAGGTGGGTTTTTCGTTTTTGGGGCAAAGACATGAGCGAAGCAACTGTATTGTCCGAGAGTGCTGCCGGCCGCTGGGCGCATTTGCCGCCGGCGGTTCGGGAGGAAATAGACACCTTCGAAACCACGCTGCGGCGGTTCCAGCAAGGGCAGGTTCCCGAGAAGGTGTTTCTCGAGTTCCGGCTCCGCCACGGCACTTATGGGCAGCGGCAGGCGGGTGTGCAGATGCAGCGGATCAAGATTCCGCTCGGCATGTTGACCACCGAACAGATGGAGCGCCTCGCCGACCTCTCCGAAGACTACGCCGACGGGGTCTCGCACATCACGACGCGCCAGGACATTCAGTTCCATTTCCTCGACATCAACGACACGCCGAACCTCTTCCGCCGCCTGGCCGAGGTGGGAATCACCACGCGCGAAGCCTGCGGCAACACGGTCCGCAACGTTACGGCGTGCCCTAATTCGGGCGTCTGCTCCGACGAGACCTTTGACGTAACTCCCTACGCCCGGGCGATGGCTTACTTCCTGCTGCGCCATCCCGACACGCAAAACTTTGGCCGGAAATTCAAGATTGCGTTTTCCGGCTGCGCCCAGCATCCCTGCGGCCTGGCGCGCATGCACGACATCGGAGCCGTTGCCAAGGTCCGGCAAGCGAACGGGGTCGGCCAGCGCGGCTTTGAAGTGTATTTGGGCGGCGGCCTCGGCGCCATCCCGCATCAGGCCAAGCCGTTCAGCGAGTTTGTTCCCGCCGAAGAGATGCTGCCGATGGCGCAGGCCGTCTCGCGCGTCTTCGCCCGGCTCGGAGAGAAGAAGAACCGGGCCAAGGCGCGAATGAAATTCCTGGTCGCAAAGCTCGGCATGGAGGAGTTCCGGGCGCTGGTCGAGGAAGAGCGCGACAAACTCCTGCCCGACCCGCGCTGGACCGAGTACCTGGTGGAGGCCGAGCGTTTCGCGGACAAGCCGCTGAAGCCGCCGTCCTCACTCGACCTCACGGGACCCGGCCTTGCGGGCACGTCGCCCGGATTCCAGAAGTGGGTTCGGTCGAACGCGCGGCAGCAAGCCCAGCCCGGCTATTCGATGGTGACGGTGTTCCTGCCCCTGGGCGACATTACCGGCTGGCAGTTGCGCGGGCTGGCGCGGCTTTGCCGGAAATACATCCGCGACACGGTTCGCACGACCGTGGATCAGAACTTGTTGCTACGCTGGGTCTCGAACGCTGATCTGCCGCCCCTCTATGAAGGACTGGCGTCGCTCGGGCTGGCGCGCTCCGGCGCAGGAGCCTTGGCCGACGTCTCGGCCTGCCCCGGCACCGACTCCTGCAAGCTGGGGATCACGTCCTCGCGCGGGCTGGCAGCGTTGCTGCTCGACAAGTTCGAGAACGGAATGAATGATCTCGCCGGCCGCCAGGACGTGCGAATCAAGATCAGCGGCTGCTTCAACGCCTGCGGCCAGCACCACATCGCCGACATCGGGTTCTTCGGGTCTACCCGCCGCGTCGGCCAGCACGTCGCGCCGATCTTCCAGGTCCTGATCGGCGGAACCACCCAAGACAACGCGGCGTCCTTCGGCCTGTCGTTCGGGAAAGTCTCCGCCAAGGACGTTCCGCGCGTCGTGCGGAAGTTGACGGAGTTTTATACCAAAGAAAAAATCGGCTCGGAGAGCTTCGCCGCGTTTGCAAAGCGGGTCGGCAAGGCGCGCGTGAAAGAAGAGCTGGCGGAGTTTGAACGTTTGCCGGATTACTCCGAGAACCCCGACTACTACCGCGACAACCGCCAGTCGTGGGACTACTTCATGTCCACCGGCGTGGGCGAGTGCGCCGGGGAGGTGGTCGAGCAGGTGGAGTTCATGCTCGAGGACGCCGACCGGATGTCGTTTGCGGCGACCTTGCATCTGGAAGCCGGGCGTCTCGAAGAAGCGGCCTCGGTCGCCTTCCAGTCCATGAAAGTTGCCGCCGACGGCCTGCTTTCCGCGCGGGGACTGTTGCTCTCGGACCGCTACGAGACGGTGGCCGAGTTCCGCAAAAACTTTGCGGAGACCGGCGAGTTCCTCCCGATGTGCGCCGAGTACTTCTTCCGCGCCGCCGAGGAAGGCTCGCAGAACCTGGATGCCGAGAAGGTCCATCAGCGCCTGGAAGAGGCCACGCTGTTTATCGAGGAGGCGCACGGAATGTATAGCAGGATGTCCGGCAATCTCGCCTGAAGGCAACGGGCGCGGCAGGTTCTCCCATTTTGGCTGCGGGTTCGGTCACGAACTTTCCCGAAATCTGTTATATTTCCTCACTGGATTGCGGATCGGAGTGTAGCGCATTTTCCTGAATGGTGTAGTCCGGCACGCGCAACCGTCAGGGCACGACTTTAGCCGTGCCATCAGAGCCCAGTCGCGTGGCGCTTCAGCGCCTGAGGTGAGTCTTCGCGTGCTGTTCCGGTGAGACTTGCAAGACTAACCTCAGCGGCTGAAGCCGCAAGGAAGAGGAATGGATGGGCGCGCTTTACGGCACGACTGAAGTCGTGCCCTGACGGCTCCGCATACTCTACACCAATGGGGGAAATGCGCTAAAGAAACGGAGGTTGGGAACATGGTCATCACATGGGCGGCGTTACTTTTGCTTCAGGCAAGCACCCCGGCGATCAATAATGAATTTGTTCAGGTATCGAAGAACAACGCGCCCTGCGCCGCGGCCGGGCCCTCCTGCGGCGAGCGCGTGGTGGTTGCGCTGGGCCAGATCCAACTGGGCGGCAAGAAGATGAGCCGCGGGGACATTCAGGTGTTCAAGACTGGCGAGCGGTATGCTCCGCCCACAGGCGGCAATTATGTCGAGGTGGCCTGGAAGCCCAACCGTCCCAAGGCCACTCCGCCGAGCGTCCAGATTGCGCCGGACAAGAACAGCATGGTGTACGACGGCGAGCGTTTTTTCGTTTTCGAGGAGAAACTCGCGGTCGGCGACACGCGGGCGCGTCATAGCCACAGCCAGCGGGTGGTGATTCGGCTCAATGCCTCGCGCTTGCAGCAATGGCCTGACGGGCAACCCGAACTCTTTCAGGATCAAGTCCCCGATAACATCGGGTTCAGCGAGCCGGTGGTCCACACCGTGAAAAGCGTAGGGAAAGTTCCCCTCCGGAACATTGTGCTTGAGTTGAAGCCGTGAAGTCCGTTTTCAGGGATGCTGTTTAGCAATACCCGATGCTGTCATCCTGAGCGAAGCGAAGGATCTGCTGTTCTTTGAGGTCAGCAATCCGTTGCGGGAAAAGCAGATTCTTCGGGACCCGTCGAGCCGGGCCCCTCAGAATGACGTCATCGGCGGCAACGACACGATACACCAACAGTGAAACCGCTCTAACCGAGAACTCAGATTGATCCCAAATCTTCAACGCATCCAGATCAAGCTCGCCGCGGACGCCCCGCCGGGGCTGAAGCTCGACCCGTTCCTGGAAATCTTTTCCCGCTGGCGCAAGGAAACCCACCCGGCCGAATGGGTGGACCTGGCCGACTATGCGCATCTCCCGCGCGGGCCGGGAATCGTGCTGATCGGGCAGCGGTGCAACGTGTCGTTTGATCTGGCCGATCCCGGCCCGGGTATTCTCTATGCCGCCAGAAAGGGCCTCACCGGGTCGCACACAGAGAGGCTCGGCGCGGCCTTCCAATGGTGTCTTGAATTCTCGAAGCGCCTGCTCGCCGAGCCGGAGTTCCCAAAAGAGGTTCGGGTGCGAACGGATCGGCTCGAAATCCGCTTCAATGACCGCCTGGAAACCCCCAACACCGCCTCCACCGACGCCGAGCTGCGCCCTGCGGTCGAGCAGGTCTTGAACGCGCTCTTCGGCGCGGGCGAGTACCAACTAACTCCGATCACCGACCCCAACGACTGCTACGGTTTAACGGTGCGGGCAAAGAAGGCGGAATCGCTCGACGTGTTGATTGCGCGCCCCTGATTTTTCCGCAACTCTTTGCCGGAACAAGTGTTTAGAGTAGAATGCGACTTTGCGGTGGAGAAGTGCAGGTGAACCATTCCGAGCCAGGCCGCCGGTGCTTTGCGGTCCGCAACCGGAGCCGGGGGACAGCCCTGGCCGAGGATGTGCGCCTGGCCGACACCCCGCGCGCGCGACTGGTGGGCCTGCTCACGGAGACGGCGCTCGAATCGGGAGAGGGCCTGTGGATTTACCCCACCCAGGCCATCCACACCTTTGGGCTGCGCTTCCCCATTGACGTGGCTTTTTTGGATCGGAGCCGGCGAGTCAAGCGCGTCTACCATCGGCTCGTTCCCTACCGCTGGACGCGGCTGGTCTGGAGCGCCCAAAGCGTCCTGGAGTTGCCTGTCGGCGTTCTGGCCCGCACCGGGACGGAAGTGGGCGATGAGCTCGAATTCTCCCTCCGGGAAGAGTTGCCCGTCCCGGAAGAAAACGAAACGGAAAAGCATGATTTCGCTTTACTGACAAAGGCTTCTGAATGACATTCCAAGCAATATCCCGATCCCGACGGTATCACCCAGGCGGTTCGACTTTGCTCACCGCAGGCTGGACGATGGCGATGGTGCTGGCGGTTGCCGCGCTGACCGCAGGCTGTTCCCGGCGCATCACCCGCAGCGGCCCGCCCGATCTGTTCGGCCGGGTTCCGGCCCAACGAAGCGCGTCGCAAGGAACATCCGAAGCCCGCGCCGCCGCCGCCAAGAAGCCCCAGACGCCGGATGAAATGTTGCGGGAGCTTTTCCGGCAGCAGGCTCGCGGCGCGTTCAACCCGCTCACCGACGACCGGCGCGTGCGACTGTTCCAGACGCGCTTGCAGCTCGATCCGCAGGACCTCGCGGCGCGGTTGGAACTGGCGGGCATTTACGAAAGCTATCGCCTCTACGAGGAAGCCTTCGAGCATTACTCCGAAGCGTTGAACCTCGCCAGCCAGTCCGCCGGAACCGCCTCGGCCGGGACCGTTTCTGCCCCAGGCAGTTCGCTTGTAGGGAGCAAAGCCCAACCGATGGCGGAAAAAGCTGCCTTGGGCCTGGCGCGCAGCGCGCGAGGTGCGGGCCGCAATTCCGAAGCCATTCCCGTGCTGGCGGCATTTGTCAAACGGTCGCCGGCAGCCAGCGCCTGGAACGAGTTGGGCCTGCTGTATGATGAAACGGGGGACCGCGCGGCCGCGGAGCTAGCCTTCCGCCAGGCTCTCGTCCTGGACCCGAATTCGGACCGCGCGCGCAACAACCTGGGGTACAACCTGCTTTTGCAGAACAAGCCGGAAGCCGCCGAAGCCGAGTTTCGGCGGGCGCTCGAATCCAACCCCAAATCCGCGACGGCCCGCAACAACCTGGGCGTCATTCTGGCGAAGCGGGGGGACGTCGAAGCCGCCCGCCAGCAGTTCCGTCTGGCAGCGGCGGACGCCGCCACCGCCCACAACAATCTCGCGGTGGTGTTGCTCGAAATGGGCGAGTACGAGCGCAGCCGCGAGGAGCTGGTGAAGGCGCTGACGGCCCGGCACTACTTTGCGCCGGCGCTGACCAACTTCAAGCTGGTGCAGGGACTGTTGCGCCAGCGCACGGAATTAATCACTGCGGGCGGCCGGCTGCCGCTCAATTCGGCGCACATCCCGCCGACGCTGGCCCTGGCTGGCCCTCCTGAGCCGCCCTCAAGTCCAGAAGCTTTGGGCGACGAGGCAGGGCGTCGGAGGGCGGCTCGCGTGGAGCAACCCGTTGCGTTGGATCAACCCGCTGCGGAGCGGGAAGCCGGCGCTGAATCAAACGTTCCCAACAATCCTGAGGACAGACCATGAAAACATTTTGGAAGCGATTCTGGAAAGACACGGAAGGCCAAGACCTGGTCGAGTACGCCTTGATCGTGGCGGCTATCGCGCTGGGTATGGTTGCGACCATTCGCGGAATCGCCCAAGCACTCAACAGCCTGTACGAGAGCATTTCGTCCGCGCTGACCTCGATCTAAGCGCCCCCGCCGTTCTCCAGTGGCGGCCATCGCCGAATCCGAGCCGCGATCGTGAGGGAGCGGGCAAAACGAGACGGCTAGGACCGTGAGCGGCTATTCCGAGCCGCGCGCGTCAGCAAGCGGGCAAGAGCGACGGCCAGGAAGCAGCAAAGACCATGAGCGGCTATTCGCAGGTCATTCCCGCACGGGAGTGGGTTTCCCGCTCCGAAGTGCGCGTGTCGGCGCTCGCGGCGTGGCTGGTGCCGAGCGTCGGCGCCGCGATCTTTGCGGTGACCCTGCTGCATGTTCTGTTTCTCTCCGAGGGGACCCGGGTGCTCTTCCGCGACAGCGATGCCGGCTGGCACATCCGCAACGGGGAAGCCATTCTGACGAGCGCCTCCGTGCCGCGCGTGGATGCGTTTTCTTATACGCACGCGGGCAGGCCGTGGTTCGCCTGGGAGTGGCTGTCGGATGCCGTGCTCGGAGCGGCTCACCAGACGGCAGGCCCGTCCGGTGTGGCGCTGCTGGCGGCGCTCGTGATTGCCCTTACTGCCTGGGGCAGCGCGCGCCTGGCGCTCTCGCTCGGCGGCAATCTGTTCCTGACCGCTGTCGCCACTGTCCTGCTGCTCGGGACGACCAGCATTCACTGGCTCGCCCGTCCGCATATCTTCTCCTGGTTTGTGGCGCTGGTTTTCTTAGCCATCGCAGAGCATGACCGGCGCAGGCCGTCCCGCGCGCTCTACTGGCTTCCGGCGCTCGCCTGCCTCTGGGCCAATCTGCACGGCAGCTTCCTGCTGGGGCCGGGAATCTTGTTCCTTTATGCGGTGGGAGAGTGGCTGCAAGGCCGCGAAGGCGAGCGCGCCGGACGCCGCTTCGCCGTGGCCTGCCTGGCGTCGCTGGCGGCCACGTTCATCAATCCCTACGGGTGGACCCTCCACCAGCACGTCTTCGCGTATTTGCAGAACACCTACCTGATGGACCACATCTCGGAGTTCCGCAGTTTCAGTTTCCATGCGTCCGGCGCGATTTATGTGGAGCTGTTCCTGCTGGCGGCGGTCTTAGGGGCCTTGGCGCTGATCCGGCAGGGCGCTTACGGCCCGGCGCTGCTGGCATTCGCCCTGCTGCATCTGTCGCTTTACTCGGCGCGCCACCTGCCAACTTCGGCCGTGCTGCTGCTGCCGCTGTGTGTCGCGGCGCTGACGCGCGAGGCGGAAAGCTGGCCCCGACTGCGCCCGCTGCTGGCCTACTCGGAGCGCCTCCGTGCTATTGACCAACGGGTTTGCGGAGTGGCGCTCGTGGCCCTGGCGCTCGTGGCCTCTGTGGTCGGCGTGAGGGGCTTAGCGCGCGACGGGCGCGTCGGCTTCCATCCCGCCCAGTTTCCCGCGGGCGCAGCGGATTACATAGAGCAGCGGGGACTTGACCAGCGCGTGTTTGCACGCATTTTTGCAAAAGACCAGTGGGGCGGCTACCTGATCTATCGCTTTGAAGGGCGGCTGAAAGTCTTTGTGGATGGCCGCAGCGATTTCTATGGACAGGACTTGCTCGAAACCTACGCCAAAGTAGTTGAGGTAAAGCCCGGTTGGAATGCAGTCCTGAAGCAATACGGCGTGCAGTTCGTGCTCACGCCGACGGATCACGCCCTGGCCTCCGCGCTCGAACTCAACCGGGATTGGAAGCGGGTCTATACTGATTCGGTCGCTGCGGTATTTGAGAGGATCGGCGCCGTTCCAGCGACTTGAAAAGCCCACGGCGAAAAAGCATTCGCCGTGGCTACCCGCTCGGTCGCTACGGTATTTGAGAGGACTGGCTGAATCGTGCCCGAAACTCTCCAACTCGCGCTGGCCGCCGTGGTGCTCGCCGCCGCCGTGAGCGACCTCAAGCGAGGGCGGATTCCGAACTGGATCACCGCGCCGGGAGCCGTGCTTGGGTTGGCGTTGCAGAGCTATCACAGCGGCTTCCAGGGAGCGTTGTCTTCGTTGGTCGGAGCCGCCCTGGGCCTGGGCATTTTCATGGTGTTGTATCTGGCCGGAGGCATGGGGGCCGGTGACGTAAAACTTTTCGGCGCGGTTGGCGCGCTGGTCGGGCCGCAGGCGCTGGTGCTGGTCTTTGTTTTCACGGGCCTGTTAGGCGGCATCGCGGCAATCGCTTTGGCGATGGCTCACGGACGCCTGCGGCAGACGCTGGCGCAAACAGGTTACTTGATGCTCAGTTTCGGCCGCCTGCGCTGGGAGGAAGCGCGGCAAGCCAGCTCGCTCCATGCGCCGGGCGCTCTGCGGCTTCCCTACGGAGCCGTGATCGCCGGCGGCGCATTGCTGTTTTTGGTGGTTTAGAGGTAGCCACGGCATGCTTTTCATGCCGTGGGTTCGTTCCGGAAAAGGCCCACGGCACTCAAGACGTGCCGTGGCTACCACGGATTCAAGAATCTATGCAGCGACATCGCGTACTACTGGCATTCGGGGCCGCATGGCTTTCGGCCTTGCTGCTGAGCTGGTGGGTCTATCAGCGGACCACCGCGCCGCAGACGCGGGACGTGGCGCTCGCGGTGGCGGCGGCGAAGGATTTGCCGGTCGGCAAGGGGATCGGGGCGGCAGACCTGAAGCTCATTACGGTGGACCGCCAGGACCTGCCCAAGGGCGCGTACCTCAAGGTATCCGACGTGGTGGATCGTGCCGTAACCGCGCCGATTGCCGCCAGCGAGCTGGTGCTCGAAGGGAAGCTTGCCGCCAAAGGGAGCGGCGCGGGCCTGACCGCGCTGATTGAGCCGGGGATGCGAGCCGTCTCCGTGCAGGTAAATGAAACCACCGGCGTGGCCGGGTTCATCCAGCCGGGCACGCGCGTGGACGTGCTCTTCACGCGAGTTTTCTCGAACGGCGATGCCGCCACCACCACGATCCTCCAGAACGTCAAGGTCATCGCCTACGGCCGGCAGTTGGAACCGGGTGGCAGGCCGGACCCGCGCGAAGCCTCCCGGCCCACCGCAGCGACGTTGCTCGTAACCCAGGAGCAGGGAGAAAAACTGGCGCTGGCGGTGCAGCGCGGACGCATCCAGCTCGCGCTGCGCAATCCGCTCGATGGCGAGATCACGGACGATGCCCCTCCGGTCGGCTCCGCCGATCTGGGGATTGAGGAACCGGAAAAGCCCGGGCCGCCGCCGCGCGAGATAGACCCTGACGCAGTCGCCAAGGCCGCCGAGGCGGCCCTCAAGGCCAGAGAAAAAGCTGAGGAAGCTAAGCGCACGGTGATTCGCGTGTACCGCGGAGAGAAAGTGACTGAGGAAACCTTCTAATGAAAATGGGAACCTTCGTTCGCTGTCTGGCCGTGAGCCTTCTGGCGGTCTCTGTCTGGGCCGTTGCGGCACAAATTCCCGCGCCCGCGGAGCAAGCTTCACCTGCCACGCCGGAGGCAGCGCCCCGGCAAACGCGGCCGGCCACGCAACTTGCCACTCGCACGATCACGCTGAAGGTCGGCCGGGGCGAGTTGCTTCAGTTCACCGACACGACCTCGCGGGTTTCGGTCTCGGAGCCGACGATTGCCGACGCCGTGGTGGTCTCTCCGTACGAAGTGGTGGTGAACGGCAAAGCGCCGGGCAACACGACCGTGATGGTCTGGCACGGCGAGGGCGTCTCGCGCTATGAGATCACTGTCGAGCCGGACTTGAGCGAAGTTCAGAAGCAGTTGCGCGCCACGTTTCCGAGCGAGACGATCCAGGTGTCGAGCAGCAAGGACGCCATTATGCTGACCGGCGTGGTCACCGACGCCGAGATCGCGCGGCAGGCGGCGGCCATTGCCACCGTTCACGCGCGCGCCGTCGTGAACCTGCTCCAGTCGCCGCCCCCCGACACCCGCCAGGTGATGCTGCAAGTCAAGTTCGCCACCGTGGACCGCTCCGCGCTCAGCGCCTTCGGAGTGAACCTTTTCAGCGTGAACAACAAGCTGGTGGGCACGTCCACGACACAGCAGCTCCAGTTTCCGCGCATCGGCCAGTTGCAGTTCCAGCCGGGACAGGAAGGCCAGCGCGATCTCGGCAGCTTGCAGGTCAGCGTGAGCGACCTGCTGAACCTGTTTGCCTTTCGGCCGGACTTGAACTTTGGCGCGACGATCCGGCTGCTGCAAAGCCGGAATCTGCTCGAAATCCTCGCTGAGCCGAACTTGATTACCGTGAGCGGCCGGGAAGCGAGTTTTCTGGCCGGCGGCGAATTTCCTTTCCCGGTGATTACGACGACCGGCACCGGGGGCGCGTCGGCTCCGGTCGTCACTATCCAGTTCCGGGAATTCGGCGTGCGCCTCTCTTTTACACCCACGGTAGATGCCAATGGGCTGATTCATCTGAAGGTGCGGCCGGAAGTCAGCGCGCTGGATTTCGCCAATGCGCTGACCATCCAGGGCTTCCTGATCCCGGCGATCAGCACCCGGAGGGCCGAAACGGAAGTGGAATTGCGCGAAGGCGAGAGCTTCGCCATCGCGGGCCTGATTGACAACCGCGTGACGGAAATCGTGAGCAAGATTCCGGGGATCGGCCACGTCCCAATTCTGGGGCGGCTGTTCAGCTCGCGCCAGCTCAACCGGTCTAACACCGAGTTGCTCGTGGCCATCACGCCGAGCTTCGTAAAGCCGTTCGCCGCCGGCGAAATGCCGCCGCTGCCGGAGTTCCCCAAAGAGTTTCTGGACAAGACGCGCCCGGAAGCGGCTGCCGAGCCGCCGAAGTTCGTCGGGCCGCGCGGCCAGGAGTCTTCCGGAGGCCCCCGGTGAGCCACGGGAAGCGCCAGCGCGGCGCGGCGACCATCTACGTCTTGCTGCTTGCCTCCGTGCTCTTCGGTTTCCTCGTGTTCACGGTAGACGTTGGCCGGCTCTACTTGATACAGGCGGAATTGCAGACGGCGGCGGAAGCGGCGTCGCTGGCGGCGGCCACGCGACTGGTGGGGACAGCCAACGCCCCGGCCCACGCCAGCGACCAGGTCACCGCGGCGTTTGATTCGACCACCGGCAACGACAACCGCTTCAACCTGCGCCTCAACCCGATTGGCGTGACCGGCACGGACCTGCTCTCGGAAATCCGTGTGGATTACTTCTCGACGCTGCTCGACGCGCAGGCCAACAGCAACGGCGGGCAGACCGGCGCGGACGCCCGGTACGTGCGCGTGGAAGTCCAGGCCGAAGCCCCGGTCCTGTTCACGCGCTTTTTGAGCCCGGATCGCAGCCCGCGCCAGACCGTGACGGTAGCGGCCGTGGCGGGCCTGAGCGCGCCCATCTGTACGGCGTGCGGCATTGACGCGCTGGCGGTGGTTGCGCCTCCGGGTTACGAAGAAGATGAAGAGAATTACGGATTTACCCTCGGCGACTACTACACGCTGTACCTGACGCCTTCGCAACAGCGGCCGAACATTCCCCCCTGCCTTTCGCAAACACCGGCGCCGCTGGCGGACACGGTGGCGACAGTCCAGTACATCGTTCTCAACCACCTTGCCGCCGGGCCGGAGACGGAACTGGATGGCGAATTGTTCCGGCTCGCGGCCGAAGGCATTTCGAGCGC
>MEKR01000175.1:12863-13700 GCA_001767035.1 Acidobacteria bacterium RIFCSPLOWO2_02_FULL_61_28 | reverse complement strand
TGAATCGCGCAACAAGATTTTCTTCGACAACCTGACGCCGCTCTACCCGCAGGAACGGATGCGGCTGGAGACGACCAAGGAGGGCCTCTCCTCGCGGGTGATGGACTTGCTCACCCCGCTCGGGAAAGGGCAGCGGGCGCTGATCGTGGCGCCGCCGCGCACGGGCAAGACCATGCTCCTGCAGTCCATCGCCAACTCGATCACGGCGAACCATCCCGAGATCACGCTCATCGTGCTGCTGATAGACGAGCGCCCGGAAGAGGTCACCGACATGCAGCGGTCGGTGCAGGGCGAGGTCATCAGCTCGACGTTTGACGAGCCGGCGGCGCGGCACGTGCAGGTGGCCGAGATGGTGATCGAGAAGGCCAAGCGGCTGGTCGAGCACAAGCGGGACGTGGTGATCCTGCTCGATTCCATTACACGATTGGCGCGCGCCTACAACACGATTGTGCCGCCGTCGGGGAAGATCCTGTCGGGCGGCGTGGACTCGAACGCCTTGCAACGCCCCAAGCGGTTCTTCGGCGCGGCGCGGAACATCGAAGAAGGCGGCAGCTTGACGATCGTCGCTACGGCGCTGATCGAGACCGGCAGCCGCATGGACGACGTGATCTTCGAGGAATTCAAGGGAACGGGCAACTCGGAGATTATTCTCGACCGGAAGCTGGTGGACAAGCGCGTGTTTCCGGCGATTGACATCAACCGCTCCGGGACGCGGAAAGAAGAGTTGCTGCTGGCGAAGGATGAGCTGAACCGCGTTTGGGTCTTGCGGAAAGTCTTGAATCAACTCTCGCCGACCGAGGCGATGGAGATGCTGCTCGACCGGCTCGCCAAGGTCAA
>MEKR01000175.1:10581-12841 GCA_001767035.1 Acidobacteria bacterium RIFCSPLOWO2_02_FULL_61_28 | reverse complement strand
TCTCGCCGACCGAGGCGATGGAGATGCTGCTCGACCGGCTCGCCAAGGTCAAGACCAACGCCGACTTCTTGAACTCCATGAGCGCCGGGTGACAACGGCCGCGCTGAACGGAATGATTACCGGGCGGACTCCTTCAGCAACTCCTCCAAGTATTTTCCCCAGATGGCGGGCAAGCTGTGCGTGCCATGGCCGCGCGTGCGGCCGTCAATCGGCAACAGGACGAAGCGGCCCCGCTTCACTTTCTTGATCTCGCGCTCGGCGATGCCCAGTTCCGGGGGGTTGATGATGTCGTCGGCGGAATTGATGTGCAGGACCGGCGCCGTGATTTTACCGAGCTGCGGCGAGGGATTGTAGTTGCGCGAGGAGTTGTACTGATAGAGCATGTCGTTCGCATCGCGCCGGGACAATTCGGCGTTGATGTAGTCTTCGAGATTCTTGTCGGCGGCCTCGCGCGTCGGGAAATTCTTCTGCATCTGAAGCTGGGCCGCACCAACAAGGTAACTGAGATAGACGGCGGCCCGCAGGCCCGCGCGGGGCTGCGTCGTGTATTCTCCGCCCTTCCATTCCGGGTCATTGCGAATCGCGTCTTGCATCATCTTGCGCCGCGTGCGGTTCAGCCCGGCGATCTCGACGGGCAGGCACGCCAGCGGCATCAGCGCGTCCATGAAGTCCGGGTGCGTGACGCCCCAGACCCAGGAATGCATGCAGCCCATCGAAGTGCCCAGCAGCAGCCGCAAATGATTCACCCGCAGGTGTTCGGTCAGGAGCCGGAACTGCGCAAGCACCATGTCGTCGTAGTCGTACTGCGGAAAGCGCATCCGCAGGCCATCGCTCGCCTTGCTCGAGCGGCCGTTGCCGATGCTGTCGGGGAAAATGATGTAGTAGCGGCTGGCGTCCAGAAGCTGTCCGGGGCCGAAGAGGACCCCGGCGAAGTCCGGCGCCAGAAACCCGCGGCCGGAGCCGCTCGTGCCGTGCAGGAGCAGCACGGCATTGGTCGTGCGGCCCTGCGCATCCCGCGCGGGCTTGCCGAGCGTCATGTAGTGCAGCCGCAGTTCCGGGAGCGTCTCTCCCGATTTGAACCGGAAATCCCGAACCAGGAAGTCGCCCTCCTCCGGCGCCAACTGCTGGGCGGGCAAGAGGGCTGCTCCGAAACAGAGAATCGTGATCCGATAGAAATAGACACCCCACCGAACTCCGCGCATCGGCTCCTCCTCACCTCCCAACTCGACGCTACTGCCTGGACCGGGACAGCGACTGATAGACCATCTTCACAAAATCTTCGGGGGTTCTTCCGCCTCTCTTTTTTTCGTCGAATTCGGCGGTCGGCTTCGATGCGATCACTTGCTCGACGGTCCTGCCCGAGCGGAGCTGGCTGAGGACGCGGTCCCGAATGGTCACGAGCATGTCGCGGTGATACTGCAAATCCTGCGGACTGGATAGAGGACCGTGACCGGGGATGATCTTCGTCTGCGGATTGACGAGCTTCAGTATCTGGTCCGCGGCGGCGATGAAACCGTTGATGGACCCGCCGCTCGACAGATCAATGAACGGATAGGTCGCCGTAAAGAGGTCTCCGGTGTGAACGACGTTCGCCCGCCGGAAATGAATCACCGAATCGCCGTCGGTGTGCGCGGGAGCGACATGGAAGGCGTGAATTTCCTCTCCGTTGTAGTGGAAGGTGACGGTGTCGTTAAACGTCACCACCGGGAGCGCCGCTTTCGGCGAGGGCGGGCTCGTCCGGTTGAAGTATTCGGTGAACTGCTCGGTGCTCATCCGCCTTCGCACGTTGTCGTGCGCGACGATCAGCACGCCGGCCTTTCCGATCAACTCGTTGCCGCCGGTGTGGTCCCAGTGCCAGTGCGTATTGACCAGAAAGCGGATCGGCTTGCTGCTGATCTTTCCGACCGCCGCGATGATTTTGGGGTGCAGCGGGGCATACTGGTCGTCCACCAAGAACACCCCTTCGTCTCCCGCGGAGACGCCGAGGTTTCCCCCGGAGCCTACCAGCATATAGATGCCGCTGGCGACTGGAATGACCTGCATCTCGACTTTGTCAAAGTCCGGCAGTTGCTGCGCCGGCGCGGTCCACGCCAGGCATCCCAGCAGAAGCGATAACCGTCCTGCGCGAAACATTCTGCTATCCATCGTCGAATCTCCTTTTAGAATTCCCCTGCCCGCTCCCTCACGGTCGCGGCTCGGATTGGTTCCGCCGCCGGATTCCCACACCGCGACGTTGTTGCACGAGGATATATTGCCCGCG
>MEKR01000175.1:0-10490 GCA_001767035.1 Acidobacteria bacterium RIFCSPLOWO2_02_FULL_61_28 | reverse complement strand
ACGCAAACGGGTATAATGCCCGGCGAGGTAGGGTCGGAGAGCGGCGGCATGTTCCATCGTTTTTCTTGAGGAGGGACTCCCATGAAAAAGTATTCCTTGGCGGTTTCCGTGATGGCTGTGTTTCTCACGGTTGGGTCTGCGGCGGCGCAGCGCCCGGACACGGCTTCCACAGTCACTGTGATCGAAGGAGCCACGGTGATTGACGTTGTCTCGGGCCAGCCGATTCGGGACGCGGTTATCGTCATCGAAGGCACGACGATCCGGGGTGTCGGTCGGCGCGGCAGCGTCCCGGTTCCGGCCAACGCGCAGCGGATCAATGCGGCCGGCAAGACAATCATCCCCGGAATCTTTTGCGTCCACGGGCACCTCGCCCAGACCGAGGGCATGGAACGGAAGCAGGAGTTTTACAACCGGCAGCGGATCCAACGCGATGCCAACGCGTATCTCTATTACGGCGTCACGCACATGGTTTCGCTCGGGATTGACCTGGAACCGATGCAGGGCTTTCTGGCTGACCAGCGGGCCGGGAAAGCCGGCGGGGCGCGGCTCTATTCCGGCGGCCTGGGGTTTGCGGCCAAAGACGGGTGGCAGCCCGGCGGCTACCAGGGCATCCACCGCCCCACCACCGTCGCCGAAGCGCGGGAAATGGTCCGCAAGGAGATTGCGGGGAAGAAACCGGACGTTCTCAAGGTTTGGGTGGACGACGGGAATGGGCAGCTTCCGAAGCTCTCGCCGGAACTCTACGGCGCAATTATTGACGAGGGTCACAAGCAAAATGTTCGCGTCTTCGCCCACACGGTGAAGCTGGAGGACGCCAAAGAATTGATCCGCCGAGGAATTGATGCTCTGGCTCATAGTGTCCGCGATCAGGAAGTGGATGCGGAGTTCCTGAAACTGGCCCAGGACAAAGGGGTCACGCAAATGGCCACGATGGCGGGGATGGAGGGCATTCTGGCCTACGCCGCGGGCGCCACCTTCCTCAATGATCCTGGATTGCCGGTCCTGTTTCCTGCCGCGGCCTTGCGGACGCTGGGGAGCAAGCAGTACCAGGAGCAGATGGCCAAGGACCCCAATCTGGCCGCCACCCGGAACCAGTACCAACTCGCACTCAAGAATACGGCCAAGATTGCGGCGGCCGGGATCCCCTTGGCTCTCGGGACCGACTCGGGCGCCCCGGGCCGTTTTCAGGGATTTTGGGAACACCGCGAGATGGAGCTGCTGGTGCGCGCCGGACTTACGCCCATGCAGGCCATTCAGGTCGCCACGATCAACGGCGCGCGGCTGTTCCGCGTGGACAAGCAGTACGGGTCGCTCCAAGCCGGCAAGGTCGCCGACTTGATCGTGCTCAACGCCGACCCGCTCGCCGACATCACCAACTCACGCAAGATTGACTCCGTGTGGATGAATGGCAAGCGGGTGGACCGCGCCGCGCTGGGAACTTACGGCGCGGGCTCTAACGGGGAAGTATTCAACATAAGGCAAGCATCCCCTGGCCGGTAGAGTAATTTCGTAGTCGTAGCCACGGCAGGTTCTTTATGCCGTGGGTTCGTTCCCGGAAAAAGCCCACGGCACACAAATCGTGCCGTGGCTACTCCGGCCGATTCAACAACTCTTGAAGATTCGGAACGGGCGATGGCTCGTCCGGTCCCAGGTAGCCGATTTTCCGTTTCGCTGCATCAATGAGCTTCTCCATGTCTGTGACGCAGACATCTTGTTTGTGCGTCATCGTGCCTGCGGGGAAGAAGCTCTGCCGGTACATCGGGTAACATTCCGCTCGCAAGTGCGCGAGCATCTGGTGGGCGCGGCGGGCCTTGCGTTCGTGGCGAAGCGC
Source organism: Acidobacteria bacterium RIFCSPLOWO2_02_FULL_61_28 (assembly GCA_001767035.1). Classification (GTDB taxonomy): domain Bacteria; phylum Acidobacteriota; class Terriglobia; order 2-12-FULL-54-10; family 2-12-FULL-54-10; genus 2-02-FULL-61-28. Next base: position 8,659 of record MEKR01000175.1, on the reverse strand, counting down.
TCCGATGTCAATGGGGGCTACGACAATCCGTTCGCCGGGGCCGGGGGGGGCTTGCGCCAGAATCCGGCCGTCGAAGTCCACGATCATGCTGCCGCCCGGCCAGGAAAACGGCGGGTAGTTCCGGAGGCTCGCGCCCTGGTTCGCAGCGACGACGTAGGCGGTGTTTTCAAGCGCGCGGCAGCGGTTCACCACGGTCCACCAGTCCATCGGCTCGGCGGTCCCGAAGGGGTCCATGTACGCGGAAACTCGGACGAGAATCTCCGCTCCGTTGGCGGTCAACTGCCGTAAGGTTTCCGGAAACAGCCAGTCGTAACAGATCGCCACGCCGATGTTGCCGATGGGCGTCTGGGCGACAGGGAACAGGTCTTCCCGATACCCGTCGAGGTCGTGCGGGCTGGCGTGCACCTCCCAGGGAATCCACGGATTCACCTTGCGGTACTTGCAGAGGATTCCTTCCGGCCCAATCAGGCACGTCGTGTTGAAGACGGCGTGCGGCCATTGCGGGTCGGCTTCGAGCATGCTGCCGGTTTGAATGTAGAGGTTGTACTCTTTGGCCTTCTCGCGCATTCGCTCGGTGTGTTCGTTCGGGATGGGGACGGCCAGCTTTTCCCGGAGTTCCCGAGACGTGAGATACACGGGAGCGGAATGCGCAAATTCCGGAAAGACCACGAGCTTCACGGGTAGAAACGGCGCGTAGCCCACCACCGCATGGTCAATCATCTGGACGAGCCGGGCCGTGTTTTGTTTCATCTCGGACCGATTAACCGGATTGGGTTGATCGGTCTGGCACGCCGCCGCGTAATACCGCAAGGTTTCCACTACGATTCTCTCCTCTTTGAAAACGCCCACGGCACAAGAAACGTGCCCTGGCTACTCCCAATCATGACTTGTCAACCCGCTCATTATACGGCAGAAATGGTATTGACATTTGTACGTACAAATGTAATCCTTCAGAGATGGAAGGACCGATAGCGGGGTTCGAGTGGGATCGGGGGAACCGCGCCAAATGCCTCCAGCATGGCGTTTCGGCCGAAGAGGTCGAATCGGTTTTCCTGGCGCCGGTCACGATTCTCCCCGATGAGGCGCACTCCCTGACCGAGACCCGTTTCAAGGGCATCGGCAGAACTGCGTCTGGACGTCATATCTTCGCGGTTTTCACGATTCGCGAGAAGAAAGGCCAGAGGTACATCCGGCCCATTACCGCCCGCTATATGCCGACAAGGAAGTTCAGCACTATGAAAAAGAAAATCCCGACCTTTAAGAGCGATAGGGAAGCGGAAGCCTTCGTCGCTACCGCCGATCTCACCGAATACGACCTTTCCGGCGGGCAGCGCGTCCGGTTCGAATTCGAGAAGAAGGAGGCGCGTGTAAATATGCGGCTCCCCCAGCTCTTGCTGGAGGCTGTCAAGCGCCGCGCCAGAACACGGGGCATTCCCTATCAGCGCTTCATCCGCGAGGTTCTGGAACAGGCCGTGACGGCCAAGAGGCATTAGGCCATTGTGTTCCCCGATGTCTCCTCCCGCGAGCCCAGGTAGCCGCGGCACCTCTCCCGGCGATCCGTGCACGTTCTCTGTGCCGTGGACATGTTCCGGGCATTTACAAACTCCCGGCACAAAAGGCGTGCCGTGGCGCTGCCTGCTACCCGCTCATCACAGGTTAGGGAGCCTCCCTAAGCTTGAACGACACGCTGTAGAAGCGGACGTCGATATTGTTTGTCATCTTGAGCGCATAAGTGAGCTTGGGATCAGAATCGTGGCATATCACGAGCCCTTTTACACCTTGGCCATCTTTGCAGAGCTTACTCTTGACCCAGCCCATGTAACGAAGAATTTGACCGATCACTTGGTCAGACGGACGGCCCTTCTTCAGCTCAATGACGACGAAAGAATTTGATTGGGTCTCAACTGCTAGAATGTCAATTGGACCGATGTCTGTGGTGTACTGCTGACCGTCGGCCTCCTCAGCCTCATAGATTTTCAACTTTTCTTTGAAGATAGCGTCGAAGTTGCTGACGATGAAATCCTCCAGGTACTTCTCTAACACAAACTCGTTAGGGTCCTCGGGCGCTTCAGTGGGTCCTGGAATAACCGCTTGTACGCCCGATTCCTCCAGGAGGTTGCGGTATTCAACCTCCGAGACTTTGCTAAGGGTATGCATTGGAAACACGACGGTGGGAAAAACCTTATCACGGGGCTGCTCCTGCCACGCGACTCCCAGGAAATTGGGATGCGATGTGGCAGGGTTCTTCCCAGGCGCATACGTGGCTGGTTGGATTACCTTGCCGACTGCTGCCAGGGTTTTACGCCCTCTTCTAGCGATAACGAAGTCGCCGGGGACTATCTCATGATAGAAGGCCCACAACATATTAGCGATAAGCGCGTTCGTTTGTGGCGGCTTTCCCGAGTACACTGACGCTATGGTCTTCGGAAGCTCCTCCCGGCTCATCTTAGAAACATCACCAAGCTTACTCCAACCAATGGAGATTAGGTTGTTGGCAAGGTCGTATTGCCAGATCTTCTCAAACGGTCCTGGCGGCTTCGACTCAACGGGAGCAATAACCCAGTAACAAGGCATTGATCATTCTCCACAATGCTGTTCGAAAGCTCTCTAACCGGAATTTCCTTTTGGGCATTTGTGACGGCCAAAGTATTCTTGACGCTCCTTCGATTTCCAACGGTTCTCTCGGGGTTCCATCCAACGGGCTCGTTCTACGGCGGAAAGGAGCGCTGTTTGAAAAGCGTCCTATTTTCTTCTAATCCTGATCTTCCCCGGATCAAGAATTATGAGGTTGCCTTGGAAGTCCGATTCGGTAAGATGATCGAAGGCTTCGATGATTTGCTTGTTGATCTCAGCCGGTGACATTTCGTTCGGATAATGAGCAATGACAATGCCAGCGTGGCTCCCGATGCGGAAATGCGTAATATTGCTGAATCCCCTGTCGCCCGTGATAAGAGCCGCACCGTTTCGCTGAGCGAAGGCGAAAACTTCCTGGTCCGTTTTCCCTCGCAAGCCACAATCGCGAACGTCCATGACGTCATATCCCTTGTTCCTGAGAATCCGTGCCGTGGACCGCGGCATATCCTCATCCACCAGAAACTTAGGCATGCAGCCCCGTTGCTCTGATTTCTTCCTCTGCGACCAGTTTGGCGGCGTAATCCAGCGCGGCGAGAATATCTTCCTTCAAAAGATCGTATTCCGCCATGACCGCATCGTACGTCATCCCTCCCGCCAGCTTGCCGAGAACGAGGTCAACAGGAACGCGGGTGCCTTTAATTACCGGCTTGCCGAAGTGTATCGTATCGTCAATGGTTATTCTAGGCGCAATCTCCAAGGCGACACCTCCCTCGTCTGAAGTAAGTCCATTGCATTATTATCCGGAATTTCCTTTTTGACCTTTCCGACGGCCAAAGTATACTTGACGATCCTTCGATCTCCAACGACTTTTTCGGGGTTCCCTCCAACTGGCCCCCGGAGGTCTTCGAAACGCCTTTCGCTACCCTCTCATCCGTGCGGGCCGCCACCCCGTCTCGAAGCCGGTAGCCGGTACCCACGGCACGTTGTTTGTGCCGTGGCTACAGGCTGGCTTGCTCCGGGCCATGATTTGCCTGTATCTTTGATACGAGCGTGGATACGAGCGCGGGAGTTCACACCCGCGCCTGTGCTGACCGGGCGGACGGCCCGGAGGGGGGCGGCGTAGCTCAGCTGGCAGAGCGAGGGTCTCATAATCCCTAGGTCCCCGGTTCGAGTCCGGGCGCCGCTACCAAATTTTCCCCGGCACTCCGCTCTCTTGCCTACTCCCATGGAAACACCCCGATGAAGCTCTCGCAACTGAGCCATCCTTCCATTTTGATCCTGGGCCTGGGACGGGAAGGACAAAGCACGTGGCGGTTTCTGCGCGCCGCGTTTCCGGAGAAAATTCTGGGAGCGGCCGACCGGCTCCCGCTCGGCGAGCTTCCTCCCGAAGCGGCCGCTCTCCTTCGAAATGACTCGCGCGCGCAGCTCCATCTCGGGCCGGATTATTTGACATGCCTGGCGGACTACGACGTGATCGTGAAGACGCCGGGAATCCCCGTGACCCTGCCGGAGTATCGGCGAGCGCTGGCCGCGGGCCAGCGCATCACGTCGCAGACCGACCTCTTTTTCTCGAACGCCTCGGGAACCATCATTGGAGTGACGGGGACCAAAGGCAAGAGCACGACAGCCTCGCTGATCCATTCAATCCTGAGTCGATCGGGGCAAAAAGCCTTCCTGGTCGGCAATATCGGCGCCCCCGCTCTGGACCTGCTGCCGCAGGGGCTGCCGCCGGCGGTTGATGATTTGGTCTCGAAAGGCAACCGCAGAGATTCAGCGTTCGACTTGGAATCCCAGACTCGCGGCGACACGGTATTCGTCTATGAGCTGTCGAGCCATCAACTCGAGGGCCTGCGGCAAAGCCCGCCAATCGCGGTTCTCTTGAACGTCGTCCCGGAGCACTTGGATTATTACGAGAGCTTTGAGCAGTACGTGGCGGCGAAGGAAAACATCACACGCTATCAGACCGCGCCAGACTGGCTGGTCTATGACTGCGATCACGCCATTCCTCGGGAGATCGCCTCGCGTTCCCCGGCACGGCGGGTCGCTTGCTCTCTCGATCGGCTCTCGGTTCCGGGCTGTGCCGTGGTGGGGGAATGGATTGCGTGCAGTTTGGAAGAGGGACAGCGGGAAGAAATCATGGCAGTCCGCGACGTGCCCTTGCCGGGGCGATTCAATCTGCTCAACGTGGCGGCGGCGGTGGCCGTGGGGAAGATTCTCGGGGTCAAGACAACCGAGATCGCAGCCGCCGTGCGCGGCTTCCAGCCGCTCGAGCATCGCCTGGAGCGCGTCGGCACCTTTGGCGGGATCACCTACTACAACGATTCCATCGCCACGGTTCCCGAGGCCACGATGGCGGCGCTCGATACGCTGGGCGAGGATGTGGAGACGATCCTATTGGGCGGGACGGATCGCCACCTGGATTTTTCCGCGTTAGCCAAGCGGTTGCTTCAGAGCCGTATTCAGACCGTGATCTTATTCCCGCCCACCGGGGAACGCATCTGGCGAGCGGTGTGCGAACAGGACCCGGAGGCGGCTTCCCGGTTCCGGCATTTTTCCGCAGCCAGCATGGAAGAAGCTGTGGCGTGGGCGAGGAAACATACGGCCGCGGGAAAAATCTGTCTGCACTCTCCCGCCTCGCCGAGCTTCGGGCTGTTCCGCGATTACCGCGACCGGGGCGAGCAGTTCAAGCGGCTGGTATCCGAGCCGCGACCGTGAGGGAGCGGGTTATGTAGCCACAGAGGCACAGAGCACACAGAGGAAGTAGAAATCGAACTCCCATTTTTAACGCTGCTTCTTTGGTATTGTGATTTCTCTGTGCTCTCCGTGGCTCCGTGGCATTTCTCCCGCTCCCTTGCGGTCGCGGTTCGGACTGTTTTTCTTCTGACTCCTGACTTCTGTCTCCTGCCCTTAGAACGTCAGCTTCAATCCGAACTGCACTTGCCGCTCTTTGGTGCTGGTGTTCTGAATTCTCCCGGCGCTGCCGATCGCTGCGCCGGAGGGGGCCGCCGCGGTCGGCGGACCCACCACGGCGCGCAGCGGGAGGCCGAGGTTGGGGTGGTTGAAGATGTTGAACAGCTCGGCGCGGAACTGCAAGCTGCGCCGCTCGCCCAGGCTGGTATTCTTCACCAGCGAGAAGTCGAAGTTCACCAAGGCAGGCCCCTCCAGCGTGTCGCGCCCCACGTCGCCGGGAAAGCCCGCGTCCGCCACTCGGAACACGGAACCATCAAAGTAGCGGTCCGGCCCGCCGAAGATCGGGACCTCGCTCGCCCCAATCTTCATGCTGGGACGCTGGCGGCTGTTGCTGCCGGGATAATACGGGTTCGTGAACGAAGTGACCACGGTGAAGGGGACGCCCGCGGACATGATGGTGATGCCATTCAGCGTCCAGCCGCCCAGCAGCTTGGCAGCCAGTCCGGCGCTGTTTTGGAAGAACGGCAACCCGTAGGTGTAATTGAAGCTGAGCACGTGCCGGATGTCAAAGCCGGAGCGCCCGTGGTCGTTCGCCAGGCTGTAAGGGTCTTCCAGGAACGTCTCGTTGTTGTCGCGAATGTCCACGTTGAAGCCGCCGGAGTTGCTGTCGGTGCTCTTCGAGAGCGTGTAGGAGGTCTGGAACTGGAGTCCGTTGCGGAAGCGGCGATTGAAGCCCAACTGGAGCGAGTGGTAGGCGGAGTTGACGTCGGTCATGATGCGCCGGTTCTCGCCGAAATTGGGATTGCCGCGGCCCACCGGAGGCGAGGCCGGGAGGAAGCGCCGCCCGCCGGGGAGCACCGTGGCCTGGCGGTGGTTCGCTTCGTGATGGCGCAGCAGGTGATAGCCGCCCGCGCCGACGTAGGCTGCCATCACCACCGTCTGCGGCAGCACCTCGTGCTGGATGGTCAGGTTGTACTGCACCTTGGCCGGCGTGCTCAGGCCCTCGGCGAAGGTTTGCAGATTCCGGTTGCCTGGCACGAAGATTCCCGCCAGCGCATTGGGGAACGGCGGATTCGTTACGCTGCCAAAGAGGTGGAACGGATAGGTGCGGCTCCCGGAGATGCTGTAGAAGTACGAGACCGGCAGGTCATAGAACAGCCCGAAGCCGCCGCGCACCGAGGTCCTGCCGCTGCCGAACGGGTCCCAGGCAAACCCCACGCGCGGCGAGAAGTCTCGCAAGCTGGGATTGCGCGACCACAACGCGCCCACCGTGACCTGGCTGTCGGCGAGATTCACGAGGTTGCTCGACTTGCCGTGCATCTCCTTCGGGATGGTCACAAATTCATACCGCAAGCCCAGGTTGAGCGTCAGGGTGCGCAAGGCGCGGATGTCGGACTGCGCGTAGAACCCGAAGATGGTTTGCCGCCAGGCGCGCTCCGTGTCGGAATTGGGCGCTTCGCCCGAGAACTGGTAGGGCACCGCGCGGAGAAAGTCCTGGAGCGTGCGGAAGGAATACGAGCCGCGCACGTCGCGGCCCAGCGTGGCCACGTTCAGCCGGTTCCGCTTGATGTTGAAGCCGGCCTTTACGGAATGCGCGGCCTTGGAATAAATCACATCGTCGCTGTACTCAAACAGGTTGTAGGCGAAGGTGCGCGGCAGGGAGACCGACGGGCCCAGGCAGCCCGCATAGGGCACCGCGCGGATCGGGTCAATGCAGATGTTTCCGATCAGCTCCTGCCCCGGCACGAAAGCCAGGTTCGGCGTGGGGCCGATGGTCTGCAGCGCCCCGGTATCCGAGAACGAGCGGTTGTAGCCCAGGCGCAGGACGTTCAGCACGCTGGGCGAGAAGATATGCTTTTCTTCGACCGTCACGTACTGGTAGCGGTTCACCAGGCCGGTGCCGAAGGTGGGGATTTTTTCGGGAATAAAAACTTCGGCGTCGTCAAAGGTGTAGCGCCCGAAGAGGGAATCCTTCTCGCGGATCTGATGGTCGAGCCGCACCGAGAAGTTGTCCTCCCGGGTGGGCTTGCTGGGAGAGCTGAAAAAGTCTGCCGTGCCGTCGCCAAAATCGCGCCCGTTGGGCAAGGGAAACAGGTCCACGTAGGGCCGGACCCTCGGGTCCACCCCCACGTTCTCAAACTGCCCGGTCGTGCGATTCTGCACCAGTCCTTGATGCACCGGAGCCGTGGGAACCACGGTGAGGTTCGACAACCCCAGGCGCTCGCGCAGCCCTTCATAGCCGCCGAAGAGGAAGGTGTGGTCTTTGCGAACCGGGCCGCCCGCGGTCCCACCGAACTGGTTGCGCTTGAATTCGGGCTTGGGAAACGCACCCGTATTAAAAAAGTTCCGCGCGTCGAGGTTGTCGTTGCGGTGGAAATAGAAGGCGTTCCCGTGGATCTCGTTGCCGCCCGACTTGGTGACGGCATTGATGATGCCGCCGGCTTTGCGGCCGTACTCGGCGCTGTAGGTGTTGGTCAGGACGGAGAACTCGCGCAGCGTTTCCACGCCCAGGACCACGCCTGCCGCGCTGCCCGGCGTGAAGTCGGCCTGGTCGTTGATGTCGGTGCCGTCGAGCAGGAACAGGTTCGAGTAGGCGCGCGACCCGGAAACGGAGAACTTGACTCCCGACCCGAATTGCAGCTCGGTTGACGCCACGGCGTAGATCACCACGCCGGGCTGGAGCAGCGCCAGTTGCTCGAAGCTGCGGCCGTTGAGCGGCAGGTCGCGGATTTTTCTGTCGTCCACCAGCGCGCCCATTTCCGACGTGGTGGTCTGCACCAGCGGCGCTTCGCCTTCCACCACGACCCTTTCGGAGACTTGCCCCACGTTGAGCGAGAAGTCCACCACGGCCTCGCGCCCGATGGTGAGCGTGATGCCCTGCCGGACCTCCGTGCTGAACCCGGAGGCTTCCGCTTCCACTTCGTAGTTGCCGAGGGGCAGTTGCGGGACGCGATAGCGGCCCTGCTCGTCGGCCGCTACCCTCCGAGTGATGCCGGTTTCGACGTTGCGAATCGTAACGCCGGCGCCGGGAAGCACCGCCCCGCTCTGGTCCCGGACTGCGCCGGAAACGGTTCCGGTCGTCACCTGCCCGCGAGCCATCGCGCCGGAAAGAACCAACGAACACAGAACCAAGAAAACAATCCTTTGTGGCTGCATGGTTTCCCTCCCCCAGCAT
>MEKR01000174.1 GCA_001767035.1 Acidobacteria bacterium RIFCSPLOWO2_02_FULL_61_28 | reverse complement strand
TATTCATCTGGAAGCCGCCGTCGCCGGCGACGCAGATCACCTGGCGATGCGGGAAGGCAAGCTGCGCGCCAATGGCGGCGGGCAGAGCAAAGCCCATCGCGCCCAAGCCGCCCGAGGTGATGAACTGCCGGGGGTTGGCGATGCCGGAGGCGCGCTGCGCGGCCCACATCTGGTGCTGGCCTACGTCGGCGGTCACCAGCGCCTCCGGGTCCATCCTGTCAAAGAGCAATTCGAGCGCGCGGGTGGGCGACGGTTTGCCGCCCTCCAGGTTCTCCTTGTGCTGCGGATTCGGCGTCGCGCGGGTTTCCTGCAACCAGCCGCTCCAGTCGGGCAGGGAAGCCGGGAGCGCCCGGAGCAACTGCGGGACGGTATAAGCCAGATCGCCGATGACGGGCATCTCGTAGGAGCGCACGCGATGGAGTTGCGCCGGATCAATCTCAAAGTGGACGATCTTGGCCCCGCGCGCAAAGCGCGTCGGGTCGCCGGTAACGCGGTCATCCAGGCGCGCGCCGAGCACCAGCAGCAAGTCGGAATGGCTGACCGCCAAATTCGACTGCCGCGTGCCGTGCATGCCCACCATTCCCAAGTAATAGGGGCGGTCTTCGGAGATCGTGCCGAGTCCGTGGACCGTCTGGACGGTGGGCATTTGCAGGCGGTCCATCAGTTCGCGCACGCAGTCGGTCGCCACGCCCCACTTCGCGCCCGCTCCCAGAATCGCCGCGGGCCGGCGGCTCGCCAGCAGCATCTCCACAACCTGCTCCATGACCTGCTCCATCGGCACATCGCTCTTCCGGTCCGGCGTGTAACCCGGCACCTCGACCTTGTCGGGATACTCGACGTGTTCAAGTTTTTCTCGACAGACATCCACCGGAAGGTCAATCAGGACGGGGCCGGGCCGCCCCGTGCGCGCAATATGAAACGCCTGCGCCATCAGCCGCGGGAGGTCTTCGGTGCGCGTGACGATGCAGTTGAACTTGGTGATCGGAAGAGTCATCCCGACCACGTCGGTCTCCTGGAAGGCGTCGGTGCCGATCACCGGGCGGCGCACTTGTCCGGTAATGCAGACGAGCGGAACGCCGTCCATCTTGGCGTCGGCGATGCCGGTGACCAGGTTGGTCGCGCCGGGACCGGAGGTCGCCAGACACACGCCCACCCGGCCGCTGGCGCGCGCGTAGCCTTCGGCGGCAAACGTCGCCCCTTGCTCGTGGCGCACCAGAATGTGGCGGATGGGACTGTTGTAGAGCGCGTCATAGAGCGGGATGTTGGCCCCGCCGGGGTAGCCGAACACAAGTTCCACCCCTTCCCGCTTCAAACATTCGAGAGCAATTTGTGCTCCGGTAATCGGCATACTTTGTTTCCTCCTGAAACTACCGCGGCCTTGGTAGCCACGGCATGTTTTTTTATGCCGTGGGCACGTTCTTTCGGGCGAAAAGCCCACGGCACACAGAACGTGCCGTGGCTACCTCGCTCTTGAACCCTCGTCAGGGCATAGCTTCAGCCATGCCGATAACACGTCCCACTTTTTCCGGGCTTTAGCCCCTGAGGTCTCTTTTCCCCCTCAGCGGCTGAAGCCGCTATATCCATTCCGGCTGGTCGGCACGACTGAAGTCGTGCCCTGACGAACTGCTTTGCGTCTCACTATATTTTGCAAAACTCAATAATTCACTTCAAGGTCCGGGGACAAAGGTAATGGCAAACACCCCGCCGCCGTTACTCCCCGCGTAAACCGTGCTCGGGTTTTTCGGGTCAATAGCCAGAGCAAGAACCTCAAAGGGCACCTTATTCCGTGTCGGCAGCCCAGAGTTGACCGCACTCCAGCTTGCTCCCCCGTCCGTGGTCCTGAATACTCCACTGCCCGTGCCCGCGTATACGGTGTCCGGGTTTTGCGGATCAACCACCAGGGCACGAACATCGATCGCCGTCAGCCCCGAGTCCATCCAGCTTGTTCCCCCATCGGTGCTCTTGAATACCCCGCCACGAGTCCCCGCATAGATCGTGCTCGGGCTTTGCGGGTCAATTGCCAATGTGCGAACAGAGAGTGACCTCAGCCCGGAGTTCACCGCACTCCAGCTTGCTCCCCCATCCGTGCTCCTGAATACCCCGCCGCTAGAAGCCTCTCCGTAGAGTGTGCTCGAGTTTTGCGGATCAACCGCTAGGGCACGAATATCGCTCGTCGTCAACCCCGAGTTCATCCAGCTTGTTCCCCCATCGGTGCTCTTGAATACCCCCTCGCGAGTCCCCGCGTAGACCGTGCTCGGGTTTTGCGGGTCAATCGTCAGGACGCGAATATAGCTCGACCGTAGTCCAGAGTGGACCGCACTCCAGCTTGCTCCCCCCTCCGTGCTCTTGAAAATTCCAAAGCCACCAGTGCCCGCGTAGACCGTGCTCGCGTTTTGCGGGTCAACCGCCAGGGCAGCAACTTCGGTCGCCGTCAGCCCAGCGTTCACCCAGCTTGCTCCCCCGTCCATGCTCTTGAATACTCCGTCGGAGCCAGTCCCCGCGTATAATGTGCTTGGCTGTTGTGGATCAACCGCCAAGCCACCAACTTCGGTTGCCGTCAGCCCAGAGTTGACCGCGCTCCAACTTCCCCCCTCATCCGTGCTCTTCAATACCCCACTGCCATTCGTCCCCGCGTATAATGTGGCGGAGTTTTGCGGGTTAATGGCCAGAGCAGAAACATGGGTCGTCAGTCCAGAGTTCACCGGATTCCAGCTTGCTCCCCCATCGGTGCTCTTCCAGAAACCGCAGCAACCCGCCTGGGGCGTCCGCATGTATAGCGTGCTCGGGATTTGCGGATCAATCGCCAGAGCCAGAACAACGGCATTTTTGGTCAGCTCAGTCCAGCTCGCTCCCCCGTCCGTGCTCTTGTATACACCGCCGGGGCCGATACCGATATAGTCCCGCAAAGCCCCCGCGTATACTGTGCTCGGGTCTTGCGGATCAATCGCCAGGGCAAAAACACGGGTCGCCGTCAGCCCAGAGTTCACCGCACTCCAACTCTGCCCCCCATCCGTGCTCTTGAATACTCCATCGCCACTCCCCGCGTATACCGTGCTCGGGTCTTGTGGATCGATCGCCAGGGCGCCAACCTGTGTCAGCCCAGAGTTCACCCGACTCCAACTCGTTCCCCCATCTGTGCTCTTAAATACCTCGCCGACAGTAAATCCACTGCCCGCCACCGCGTACACCGTGCTCGCGTCTTGCGGATCAATCGCCAGGGCCAAAACACGGGTCGCCGTCAGCCCGGAGTTCACCGCACTCCAGTTCGTTCCCCCATCCGTGCTCTTGAATATTCCACCGCCAGTCCCCGCGTATAGCGTATTCGGGTTTTGCGGGTCAATCGCCAGGGTGCGAACAGAGAGCGACGTCAGCCCGGAGTTCACCGCACCCCAGGTCGTTCCCCCATCCGTACTCTTGAATACTCCACTATCAGTCCCCGCGTAGACCGTGCCGGGATTCTGCGTGTCAATCGCCAGCGTCCCGATCCTTCCACCATCCGGCCCAAGGCTCGTCCATTGGTTGATCCCCGCCCAGGCCGTCCCCGTCCCGAGGAAGGCCAGCAACGCCAGCACCACAAAGCTCCGGCTCACTCGCGCCAGCCTTTGACTGCCGGACCGATTCCGCCTAAAACATTCCAGCGCAATTTGTGCTCCGGTGATTGGCATACTCGACTCCTTAAAGCTTTGCCCCCTCCCTTGCGGTCGGGGCTCGGATTGACCGCTTGCTCACGCGCGCGGCTCGGATACAAACCACAGTGACAAGTGTTCAGTGACGAGTGACGAGCCATGCGATTGGCTTTGGCCTTTTGCTCGGCACTCGTCACTTGTCACTGCCTTACCGGCTCGGGTTTCGGTTCCGGCTTCTGCTGGCCCGGCTTCAACCAGGCCATCATGGCGCGCAGCTCCGCGCCCACCTTTTCGACCTGGAGCGTCTTTTCCTGCTCCCGCAGCCGGTTGAAGTTGGGACAGCCTTTCTCGTTCTCCTCGATAAACTCCTTGGCAAACGTGCCGTTCTGGATGTCGGCCAGAATCTTCTTCATGCGCTCGCGGACTTCCGGCCCGATCAGGCGCGGCCCGCGCGTGAGGTCCCCGTACTCGGCGGTGTTGCTGATCGAATAGCGCATCCGCGCCAGGCCGCCTTCGTAAATCAAATCCACAATCAATTTCACTTCGTGGATGCACTCGAAATAGGCCATCTCGGGTTGATAACCCGCCTCGACGAGCGTCTCAAAGCCGGCCTTCATGAGCGCCGTCAGGCCGCCGCAGAGCACCGACTGCTCGCCGAAGAGATCGGTCTCGGTCTCCTCGCGGAAGCTGGTCTTGACGACGCCGGCGCGCGTAGCGCCGATCCCGTAGGCATAAGCTAACGCGTAATCCTTGGCCTTGCCGGACGCATCCTGCTCGACGGCCAGCAGCGACGGGACCCCGCCGCCTTGCTGGTACACGCGCCGCACCAGATGCCCCGGACCTTTGGGCGCGATCATAACCACGTCAATCGTGGGCGGAGGAATGATTTGTTTGAAGTGGATGCTGAAGCCGTGCGAGACCATCAGGATGGCGTTCGGCTTGAGATTCTGCCGCACCTCGCCTTCAAACAAGGCGCGGTGATGCTCGTCGGGAACGAGAATCATGACCAGATCGGAGCGGCGCACCGCTTCCGCCGGCGGCAGTACCTGGAAGCCATCCGCCGCGGCCTGCTTGGCCGAGTTTCGTGTCGGCGGCATCCCGACGATTACGGAGTAACCGCTGTCGCGCAGGTTCTGTGCCTGCGCGTGCCCCTGGCTCCCGTAGCCGAGCATGGCAATCTGCTTGCCGCGCAACAGCTCCGGATTCGCGTCCCTGTCATAGAAGATTTCCATGGTTACAACCCCTCTCCCTCTTTAAGAATCAGACAAAATAGGCGAATGCCCCTGCGGAAGCCGGCTGCGTTTGGCCAACAGAAGCAGCCGCATATCGGCTCCGCCGTCGGCGCTCGCTTTTGGCGCACGCTTTTGGCGCAGAGAATACCTCCCCCAATTGGCCCCGATTGGCCGCCATGCTCACACGGAAAGAATCTGCGATGCAGTCGCAAACACTCGGCTCCCGGCCCTCTCTCGGAGAGCCCTCGCCGGAGGCCGTCCGGCAAAAACTCTCTTCTGGGGTCTGCCTGCCATCCTACCACTGCCGGGCGGAAAAGTCATATGAAAAATTCATAATTATTATGGTTTTGATAAATTGTACTTATATAGAACGGAAATTTTTTGCCCCGGCGGCAAAAAGGCCGGCGGCAGAAAGCCCCGCTGGGCGTTGATACCGTGAAAATGACGCAACCGAGAAAACCAAGCTGGCGGTTCCGGGAGCCATCGCCAGCCGGTGGAACGATTGGCTTGAAGAAAGCCGGGGATTTCCGATAAGCTTCTAAGCTATGGCTGAGGAAAACATTTCGGTGGTCGCCTACTTGCCGGGACGATTGGGGCAGTTCGTGGATGACCTGCGGAAACGCCTGAACCCGCGCTTCGCCGCCTGGCGCGCCCACGTCACGATTCTGCCGCCCCGGCCGCTCTCCGCAACGCTGGAAGACATGCTGGCGCAGACCCGCGAACAATGCCTGTTGGCGGACCCTTTTGAGGCGCGCCTCGACAGCGTATTTACCTTTTGGCCCGCCAACGGAGTCGTTTGCCTCTCTTTTTCCGAGGGCCTCCGGCGCTTTGTGGAGTTGCATGAAAGGCTGCACTGCGGGTGTTTGGAAGGCTTCGAGCCATATCCCTATGTGCCGCACGTCACGCTCGCCCAGGAGCTTGACGAAGCCGAGACGCAGGCGGTGCTGGAAGAAGCGGCGCGGGAGTGGGCCCGCTACAAGGAGGCTCCGAGCTTTCGAGTGGACTCGCTGTTCCTGGTCCGCCGAGGGGCCGATAATCGGTGGATTGATCTGGCGCCAATCCCGCTCGGGACCCTGGTCAAGCCTTCCCGCCACTGACCGCCCGACCCAACTGTATCCTTCCCGTTAATCCCCCATATCTTGGTTCTGGTTTCCACGAAGGCCACAACGGGTGGACCCAGCCCAAGCCCCTCAAAACTTTCTTGAACATTTTCCTTGACATAGTAATCAGGCTGAGGTAAAAAGTGGGTTCGAGTGGAATAAAGTAGAATAATTTGGAATCGAAAGGCCGTGATTTTGCTTTTTCTCACGACCCTGTATGCTGCGCGGAAATTATCCAGCCCGTATCGACGAAAAAGGCCGCTTGAAGGTCCCTACGCCCTTCAAGCAGGAACTGGAAGAGACCTATGGTGGCAACTCGTTTTGCATCACCAGCCACGACGGCCAGCACGTCCGTATTTATCCCTTCGAGGAATGGACCAAGATCGAAGAGAAGCTGGCGCGCAACGCCAGTTTCAACAAGACGCGGCGGAAGTTCCTGGATCGGGCGAATTACTTCGGGCAGATTGTCGAATGGGACAAGCAGGGGCGGGTGCTGATCCCAGCGGTGTTGCGCGAGGCCGCCGGGATGAAAGGCGAAGTGGCCGTCTTGGGCCAGCTCACGTACCTGGCGGTGTGGAACAACGAGCGGTTCCTCGAAGAGATTCGCAACAATCCGATTACGGAAGAAGACGAACGGATTCTGGATGAGCTGGGAATTTAAGACGAGGCGGGCGGTTCGGGCGGGCTTCCGTGCGATCCCGCTTCGGAACCGGAGAATTTCAACAGGCGTTGCCGATGCACATCCCTGTGTTGTCGCGGGAAGTGGTGGAATGGCTGGCGATCCGCCCGGAAGGCATTTACGTGGACGCGACGGCCGGCGCGGGCGGGCACACCCGGGCCATCCTGGAACGCCTGACTACGGGCCGGTTGATTGCTTTCGACCGGGACCCGTGGGCCCTCGAGATCGCTCGGGAGCAGTTGCGCGCGTACCAGGACAAAATCATGTTGGTGCAGGAAAATTTCACGAACCTGCCGGTGTTCCTGCGGCAGCTCGGGTTGACGGGGGTGGACGGAATCGTGGCTGACCTCGGCCTTTCTCAAATGCAAATTGACGCTCCGGAGCGAGGGTTCAGCCTGAAGGCAGCCGGGCCGCTCGACATGCGGATGGACCCGCGCGAGCCGCTCACCGCCGAAGAGATTGTAAACCGGTGGAGCGAGCGCGAGCTGGCTCAACTGATTTACCAACTTGGAGAAGAAAGGAGGTCGCAAAGAATCGCCAGAGCGGTTGTCCGGGCGCGGCCCGTCCGGAATACGGTACAGTTGGCAACTTTGATCGAAGCCTGTCTGGGGGGCAGGCGGAGGGCCGCGTCTCGGGCAACCGGAACACGCATTCACCCGGCCACGCGCACGTTCCAAGCCTTGCGCATGACCGTCAATCGGGAGCTGGAATCGTTGGAGCAATTTCTGCGGAACGCCCCGAGCTGTTTAGCCTCGGGGGGACGGTTGGTCGTGATCAGCTTTCATTCACTGGAAGATCGTTTAGTGAAGCAATATTTTCAGAGTTGGAACCGGGAGGGACGGATGCGCAACTTGACCCGCCACGTCGTGCGGCCAAGTGCGGAGGAAGTTCACTCCAATCCGCGCTCGCGGAGCGCTCGGCTGCGGGCTGCCGAACGTTTGGAAGAGGGTGAGCAGTCTCCGGTCTCTCTTGAACTCATAAATTAAGGATGAACTCATAAGTTAAGGAAGGATGGAATGAGGGAAATTTACTATGTGAAGCGGGTGGAGAACAGCCGGATGGCGCCGCCGGCCGAGCCGCTTCCGCACCGGCGCTATTTCTCGATGACGGTTGCAGCGGTGCTGGGATTGGCCGCCGCCATGTTTTGCGCCGGGCAGCGGTTTGCCAACGTGCAGGAAGGGTATCGCCTGGAGATATTGCAGCAGGAAAAACAGCAAGTCTTCGAGGAGAACCGTAAGTTGCGCCTCGAGGTGGCCTCGCTCGGCGATCCGGTGCGGATTGACACGATTGCCCGGCAGCAACTGGGCCTGACGGCTCTTTCCGCGCATCAGATTTTTGCTGCGGAGCCGCTGGCCCCGGTGGTTTCCGCGGTGGCTCAAGCGCGTCCCCTCACGGGGCCGCTTCCCTCTCCGGCCAAGAACGTGGCCGCCGCAGTTCCATAATTGAATTCCGGGTCCCGGCCATGCGGGATTCCGCGCGTGTGGTATTGGGCAGAACTGATGGCGGCGAGCAGGGTCGAGTCCCCTACACTCCGATTCCGAATCCTACCCGCTTTGTTGGGCGTCTGGATTGCCCTGGTTGCGGGACGCCTGATTCACCTCCAAATCCTCCAATTTCCTGAACTCACCCGGCATGCGCGGCGGCAACAGGAGCGGACCGTAGAAGTCAGCCCGCAGCGCGCCGTGATATATGACCGGAATCTTCATCCCCTGGCCATCAGCGTCGAAGTAGATTCCGTGTTTGCGGTTCCGGGAGAGGTTTCCGAACCCGAGGCAACCGCCCGGCTGCTGGCGCCGGTGCTCGGCATGAGTGAGACCGAAGTTCGCTCCCGTCTGGGCGGGACGCGCTACTTCAGTTGGGTCAAGCGCAAGATTACGGCGCGCGAGGCGGCTCGCATCCGCCAGTTGAATCTCCGCGGCATTTATTTCCAAAAAGAAAACAAGCGTTTTTATCCCAAGCGCGAGTTGGCGGCGCACGTGCTCGGCTATGTGGGGCTGGACGACCAGGGACTCGCCGGGATTGAGTTGAGCCACGAAAAGACCATCCGGGGCCGGCCCGGGCAATTGCTCATCGAGCGGGACGCCCGCCAGCGCTGGTTTCACCGCACTGGCCGTCCCCCCGAGCCGGGCGAGAACGTTGTTCTGACCCTGGATGAAACCATCCAGTACATTGCGGAGCGGGAACTCGCCTCGGTGGTGGAGCAGTCCCGCGCGCTCGCGGGTACGGTGGTCGTGCTCGATCCGTTCACCGGCGAAGTGCTGGCCATGGCCAACCAGCCGACGTTCAATCCCAACCGCTATGCCGACGCCCCGAATCCCGAGGCGTTGCGAAACCGCGCCATTGCTGCTTCCTACGAACCCGGCTCCACTTTCAAGATCATCACTCTCTCGGCAGCCCTGGAAGAGAAACTCACCGACCCGGAGGAGCGCATTGATTGCCAGATGGGGTCCATCGTGATTGCGGGCCACACCATCCGGGATCATAAGGCGTTCGGAATGCTGAGCGTGGCCCAGGTCCTGCAGTATTCCAGTGATGTCGGAGCCATTAAACTGGCCGTGCGCGTCGGCAACCAGCGCTTCTACCGCTATTGGCGGAGCTTTGGCTTCGGCAGCCCTACCGGCATTGAATTGGCCGGAGAGGCCGCCGGCCTCACCAAACCGCCCGAACGCTGGTCGAAGATTTCCATCGGAGCCATGGCCATGGGTCAGGAGGTGGGGGTGACTTCGTTGCAACTGGCCACGGCCGCGTCCGTGATTGCCAACGGGGGATGGTGGGTTCGGCCGCACATCCTCCGCGATCCTTTGCCGGCGGGCTCACCCGAAGATGTTCCCAAAGCAGAGGCCCGGCGGGTTCTCAGCCCCGAAACCGTGGCGCAAATGCAGCGCATGATGACGGAAGTGGTGCAGCTCGGCACCGGGGCGCGGGCCCTCCCCGAGGGATATACGTCCGCCGGTAAGACCGGCACCGCCCAGAAGATTGACCCGGCTACGGGCGGCTACTCCCGCCGGGACTACGTGGCTTCCTTCGTCGGGTTTGCTCCCGCGGACTCCCCGCAGTTCACGATCCTGGTCGTGCTCGATTCTCCCCGTGGACGGTACCACGGCGGCGACATAGCGGCTCCGGTGTTCAAGCGGATCGCCGAACAGATTCTGGCCTACCGCAATGTCCCGGCGATGGTCCCGGGTAAGCCTCCGATCGCCAAAGCCTCCTTGACGGAACCGTCGCCCGCGCCTCCTGCGGACTTCTTCGAAGAACGGGACCCTACCGCGATTCTCAGCTTGGAGTCTACGGTTCTTGCGCCGGATTTGCTCGGCAAGACGGTGCGCCATGTCACCGAGGAGTCCTTGGGGAAAAAATGGGCAGTTCATCCCGTCGGCAACGGCATCGCCTACCAGCAGTTTCCCCCGCCGGGCGCGCCCCTGCCCGAAGGCCGAAAAATTACGGTCTGGTTTCGGGTTGGAGGGACCCTCGAACCGGGAAAACCGCCCGGGGAAAAGCTTCCAGCAAGCCTTCCCAAGACAGTCACCCCGGAGCGATCCAGCCCCGCGGCTTCGCCGCTGGCTGCCGCGGGATAGGCGAGCCACACGAGATCGGGATATAATTTCAATAAGGGGTTTTTTCGCCGGTCCCGGCAGGCCGGGATGGAGGAGGGGAGAGCGCAGAGAATTCGCTCCACGCCCTATACCGGCTCCCCAGGGAGATGATTCTCCAGCAACTCTTTGATGAGATTTCCGGGGCGCACATCTACGGAGATCCACGCCTCGCCGTCACGGGGCTGGAGTACCACTCCCAGCGTGTGACTTCCGGACAGGTTTTTTTCGCAATTCATGGCTGGAAGGAGGACGGCAACCGGTTTATTCCGGAGGCACTGGCTCGCGGCGCGGTCGCGGTGGCATCGGAATTGCCCCCTGAATCGTCTGCGGAGGCGAAGCCTGCGGCGTGGGTCCAGGTCCCCAATGTCCGGAAGGCGCTGGCGCTCGCCGCCGGCCGTTTTTACGGCGATCCCTCGCGCGAACTCCGGTTGGTGGGCATTACCGGAACCAACGGAAAGACCACAACGGCGTTCCTGGTGGCCTCGATCCTGGACGTCGCCGGATGGAAGCCGGGTCTGTTCGGGACGATCGAGTACCGTCTTACTGGGGAGGAAGGAGCGCGCTCGGTGGCTTCCCACACCACGCCGGAATCGCTCGACCTGCAACGGATGCTCCGGGAAGTCGTCCAGGGAGGCGGGCGCTCCGCGGTGATGGAGGTCTCCTCGCACGCGCTGGCGCTCGAGCGGGTGACGGGTTGCCGCTTTTATGCCGCCGTGTTCACCAATCTTTCGCGCGATCACCTGGACTTTCACGGCGACGTGGAAAGCTATTACGCGGCCAAAGAGAGGCTCTTCCTCCCCCCAGAAGGCACTCCGCCGCCGGCGTATTCGGTTCTGAACGCCGATGATCCCCGCTGCTCGATCCTGCGAAACAAGATGGGAGGCCCGGTGATTACCTACGGCCTGGAGGCCGCTGCCGACGTGACGGCTCGGAAATGGAAAGCGACCCGCCAGGGAATCGAGTTCACCGCGACGACACCGGCAGGTCCGGTAGAGGTCCGCTCACCGCTCCTCGGCCGTCACAACGTGAGCAACTTGCTGGCAGCGGTCGCAGCAGCGGCAACGTTCGAGATTCCGCCCGACAAGATCAGCCAGGGGATTGCCCCGGTGCGCGTTCCTGGGCGAATGGAGAAAATTGAGGAGGGCCAGCCGTTCAGCGTGATTGTGGACTACGCGCACACCGATGACGCGCTGCGCAACTTGATTGCCTCGGCGCGCGAGTTGACTCCGCAGGGCCGGATCATCCTGGTCTTCGGCTGCGGCGGAGAGCGAGACCGGGGCAAGCGCCCCGCCATGGGCCTGGCGGCGGGCGCCTGCGACTGGGTCGTGCTGACCTCGGACAATCCCCGCGGGGAAGACCCGCTCCAGATTTTGAACGATGTGACGGTCGGGTTGCAGAAGGCCAGCGCCAACTATGTGGCCGAGCCGGATCGCGCGCGAGCCATCGAGCGGGCCATCGGGGAAGCGCGCCCCGGTGATCTGGTGCTTCTGGCAGGTAAAGGGCATGAGACGGTTCAGATCATCGGGGAACAGAAGATTCCCTTTGACGACCGCGAGGTTGCACGGGCAACCTTGCGCAAGATCGGCTTTTCCGGAGGCGACCCCGAATCCGAGCCGCGACCGTAAGGGAGCGGGCATAAGCCACAGAGACGCAGAGGCACCGGAAGAAGACAGAAGTTAGCCACGGCCCGCGCCAGGCGCTCAGCCGGGCCGGGGGAGTCAGGAGACAGAATGGGACTGCGGACGGTTTTCTTCTCACTTCGACGGTCTGTCAGCTAACTTCTTAGAGAAATGACGCTCAATCTCAGCGAAATCGCGGCGACTCTCGAAACCTCGCCCCCCGCTTGGCCCGACGGCCAGGTCGCCGGGTATTCGATTGATTCGCGGACGCTCCGGCCCGGCGAGCTGTTCTTTGCCGTGCGGGGCCTGCGGCTCGATGGGCACGATTACGTGAAGGCGGCTCTCGACGCGGGAGCTGCTGCCGCAGTGGTCTCGGCTGACCGATGGAACGATTTTCCTGCGGAGGCTTATTCCAAGCTGCTGGCTGTGCCGGATACGCTCGGGGCATTGCAAAAGCTGGCCGCCGCGGTACGCCGCCGTTGGGGAGGACCGTTGGTGGCCGTAACCGGCAGCACCGGCAAGACCACCACCAAGCAAATGATCGCCGCTCTGTTGCGCACGCGTTTCCGTGTGTTTGAGAACGAAGGCAACCTGAACAACCAGTTCGGCCTGCCGCTTTCGCTTTTGCGCCTGGAGCCGGAGACCGAGGCCGGAGTCTTCGAGTTGGCCATGTCGGGTCCGGGGGAGATTCGTCAGCTTGCGGAATTCGCCGCTCCGGACTTGGGCGTCATCACCAACGTCGCTCCGGTCCACCTCGAATTTTTCCCCGACATCGAAGCCATCGCGCGCGCCAAGTTCGAGCTGATCGAGACTCTCGGCGAGCGCGCCTGGGCTGTGCTCAATGCGGATGACCCGCGCGTGGCGGCCTTTGGCGAACGGATGGCTGGAAGGGCACTCTATTACGGCATCACGCATCCTGCTGAGTTTCGCGCAGAGGCGGTGGCTCCCAATGGCCACGGGGGCTGGGCCTTCACGGTTCCACCGGCGACGATTCGCACAGCCGCTTTCGGAGCCGTCAAAGCTGCTCGACGGCAAAACGGGGATTCCTCGGCAGATGCGCCCGCAGCCGTCCGCTTCCGTCTCCCGCTTCTGGGGCGACACAACGTGCTCAACGCGATGGCCGCCCTGGCGACCGGGTATCTGTTTGGAATTCCGCCCGCGTCCCTCGTCGAGGCTCTTGCAGAACTGCGCCCGGCTCCGATGCGAGGCGAGATCGTAAGGCTGACAAGCGGGGCGCTGGTCGTGAACGATTGTTACAACTCCAGCCCAAAGGCGCTCGAGGCAATGCTTGCGGCAGTGGCCTTGCTTCCGGCACGGCGGCGTATCGCGGTGCTGGGAGGCATGTTCGAGTTGGGTCCGGCCTCGGACGCCTTCCACGCGCAGTGCGGCGCCCGCGCCGCCGAGCTTAGATTCGATCTCCTGATTACAGTCGGCGAACAGGCACGGGCCCTCGCTGCCGGAGCTAGGGCCGCAGGATTCCCGGCGGAACACTGTGTTCCCCTGGGTTCCTCGGAGGAAGCGGGAGACTATCTGCGTGAAAGACTCAA
The DNA here is from genome assembly GCA_001767035.1 of Acidobacteria bacterium RIFCSPLOWO2_02_FULL_61_28. GTDB lineage: Bacteria > Acidobacteriota > Terriglobia > 2-12-FULL-54-10 > 2-12-FULL-54-10 > 2-02-FULL-61-28. Next base: position 3,870 of record MEKR01000174.1, on the reverse strand, counting down.
GGAGGGCGATGTGGTCTTGCTCAAGGCTTCCAGGGCCGTTCATTTGGAGAAAGCATGGGAACGGCTTGGATTATTCGTTCCCAATGAGTATAAGTAGTTCATATATCGAATGTTATTGTTGCAATGGGGATGGAAGTATCCACCGTGTCTGCGTTAAGTACAACTCTAATGTAATCGCCTGCAAGCCAGCCAGTTATGGATTATACGCAGACGAATGCGGAATCGGTTTCAGGGTGTGAGGGTTAAGCGACTGTGCTGTATTATCTTTTCTACGAACAACTCTTTCCCTACTTCAGCCCTTTCCGGGTCTTCCAATACTTGACGTTTCGAACAGCCTTTGCCAGCATTACCGCTTTCTTGATTTGCTTATTACTGGGCCATAGATTGATCGCGCGGCTGAAAGATTTTCAAATCGGCCAATACATTCGGGAGGAGGGGCCCGCCTCGCATCAGGCCAAGGCCGGAACGCCGACGATGGGCGGCGTGCTGATCAATATTGCCATTCTGGTGCCGACCCTGCTCTGGGCCGACCTGACCAACATTTTGGTCTGGCTGGTCATTCTGGCTACGCTCAGCTTCGGCCTGGTCGGGTTCCTGGACGATTACAAGAAAATTCGCAGCCGGCAGAACAAGGGGCTGTCCGGCAGGACCAAACTGTATCTGCAAATCCTGATCAGCTTCCTGGTGGGGGTTGCCCTGTTGTTCTTGACGGCGCAGGGGACCTATTCCACGCACCTGATCGTCCCCTTCTTCAAGACCTTCACCCCGGACCTGTTGATTCACCGTTTGATGGAGAATTCCTACACCTATCCGTTTGCGTTTGGTTTCTTCCTTCTGTTTGTAGTGCTGGTGCTGGTCGGATCGAGCAACGCCGTCAACCTCACCGACGGGTTGGACGGCCTGGCGGTGGGGTGCAGCATTGTGGCGGCCGGCGCGCTGACCGTGCTGACCTACGTAACCGGCCATGCCGTCTTCGCCCGTTACTTGGAGATTCAGTACCTGCCGCAGGTGGCCGAGGTGACCATCTTTTGCGGAGCGACGGTCGGGGCCTGCCTGGGGTTTCTCTGGTACAACGCCCATCCGGCGGAGATCTTCATGGGAGACGTCGGCTCGCTTGCCTTGGGGGGCGCCATTGGAACCGTGGCGGTGGTCGTTAAGCAGGAAATCTTGCTCCTCCTTATCGGAGGCGTCTTCGTGGCCGAGGCCGTCTCGGTCATCTTGCAAGTGGCCTCGTTCCAACTGTACGGGCGGCGCATTTTCCGAATGGCGCCGTTGCACCATCACTTTGAAATCAAAGGGTGGAGCGAATCAAAGGTCATCATTCGATTTTGGATTGCAGCCCTGGTCCTGGCGCTGTTTTCGCTCTCAACGCTTAAACTGCGGTAATGAAGACAGTGAGGAGTGACAAGTGACCAGTGACGAGCGAGGGGGGCGTTGAATGCAGGGACGTGTGATGAGACAGAGGCATTTGGAAAGTTGCTGGTTTTTGTCACTCTTCACTGGCCACTCGTCACTGTCTTTGGAGGCTCGATGACAAAACGTTTTTTCTCGGATCAAATTCTCTTAGCCGTGACCGTGGCTCTGGTTTTCCTGGGGCTGCTGATGGTTTATAGCAGCTCGGCAGCGCTGGCAGAGGAACGGTACGGGAATTCCGCGGCGCTGTTCTGGCGGCAGCTTGCCGGAGCGGTCTTGGGTTTCAGCGCCATGCTGCTGCTGATGCGGGTGGACTATCATCGCTGGCGCCATCCGGCGGTGGTCTTCCTCGGAATTTTCCTGGCGGTGGCCCTGCTCGTCGTCGCCTTGCTGGCCGCGCCGCACCAGCAAACCCATCGCTGGCTCCGCTGGGGTCCCCTGTCCTTCCAGCCATCCGAGTTTGCCAAGCTGATGCTGATGATTTTCCTGGCCTACTGGCTGGAGAAGCGCGGACAAGAGGTCAACGCACTGGTGCGGACGTTGTTGCCGGCCCTGGTGTTGGTTGGCGTGGTTCTCGGTCTCATCCTGAAAGAGCCGGACCTGGGAACACCGGTGACCATCGCACTGGTTTCCGCCGCCGTGTTCTATCTGGCCGGGTTGCGGCTCCGCTATTTTGCGTACCTGTTCCTGGGCAGCCTGCCGGCACTGTACTTGCTGATCCTTCGGGTTCCCTACCGCCGCAACCGCGTGCTGGCGTTCCTGGACCCCTACGCCGACCCCCAGGGGACCGGCTTTCAGATTATCCAGTCCATGATCGCGGTGGGAACGGGCGGCGTCACGGGGTTGGGCTTGATGAACGGCAAGCAAAAACTATTTTTCTTGCCCGCGCCGTACACGGACTTCATCTTCGCAGTCACGGCCGAGGAACTCGGGTTGTGGGGGGCGTGTCTGGTGCTGGTTCTCTTCGGGATTTATTTCTGGCGCGGCTGGCGCGCGAGCCTCCATGCCCCGGACGAGTTCGGACGCTACCTGGCCGCCGGCTTGACGTTGATGATCGCTTGCCAGGCCTTGATTAACTTGAGCGTCGTGCTGGGCCTGGTGCCACCCAAAGGCATTCCTCTGCCGTTCCTGAGCTACGGCGGCAGCTCGCTGGTCTTCTCCCTGGCCGCGACCGGAATCTTGCTGAACATCAGCCGGCACGCCGCCTGGGGAAGGAAAATTCAGTCGCTGGAAATGCAGGAGGCAGGAGTCAGGAGGCAGGAGTCAGAATGAGTCAGGAGGTAGAATGGCCTTCGGATGGCAATCGGAAGCAAACATCATTTCGATTCTGGCTTCTGACTTCTGGCTCCTGACTCCTTTTTTTCTCTCGTCCCTTGTCACTCATCACTCGTCACTTCGTTCCCTCCGGCTTCTCATGGCTGCCGGAGGGACCGGCGGGCACGTGATCCCCGCGCTGGTGATCGCCCGCGAATTTTGCGCGCGAAACCGCGGCGCAACCGTCTTGTTTGTCGGGACGCCGCGCGGAATCGAAGCCCGGCTGGTTCCGGAAGCCGGCTTTGCTTTGGAGCTTTTCAAGGTCGGCGCCCTGCAAGGCCAGTCTGCCTCGACCCGCCTCAAGACGCTTCTCGCATTGCCGCGCGCCCTGTGGCAGGCCCACCGCATCATCGAGCGTTTTCAGCCGCACGTGGTTTTGGGGATCGGAGGCTACGCCGCCGGTCCGGTCATGCTCACGGCGGCCTGGTCCGGGATTCCGTTGGCGGTGCTCGAACCGAATGCCTATCCGGGTCTGGTGAACCGCTGGGTCGCTCCGTACGTTTCCCGGGCGTTGGTCGGGTTCCCGGAGGCCGCGGCTTTCTTCCCCCCCAACAAAGTCGTGGAAGCGGGCATCCCCGTCCGGCGCGAATTCTTCGCGGTGCCGCCCAAACCACACCAGCCCCCGTTCACTGTTCTGGTCTTTGGAGGCAGTCAAGGGGCGCGCACGCTCAACCGGGCGGTCGTCGAGGCGTTGCCGCAATTGGATCAATTCAAAGAAACCCTCTTGCTCCTGCACCAGACCGGACAAACCGAATATAATGCGATAAGGGAAGCGTACGCGAAGCATTCGGTGCGGGCCGAGGTTTCGCCGTACATTGAAGCGATGCCGGAAGCATTCGCCCGCGCGGACTTGGTAGTTTGCCGCGCCGGAGCAAGCACGGTTGGTGAACTGACGGCGGCGGGACGCGCTGCCATCCTGGTTCCGTACCCGGCGGCGGCGAACCGGCATCAGTTGAGGAACGCCGAATCGCTGGCCGCGCGCGGCGCAGCCCGCGTGATCCTCGACCGGGATTTGAACGGCGAGCGGCTCGTGGCGACGATCCGGGAACTGCTCGGCGACCCGGCGAAGCTCGAACGGATGGAAACAGCCATGCGGCGCGCCGCCCATCCGGATGCGACGGCGCGGATTGTGGAGGAGCTGGA
>MEKR01000173.1 GCA_001767035.1 Acidobacteria bacterium RIFCSPLOWO2_02_FULL_61_28 | reverse complement strand
AAAACCGAGGAAAAAACAAGAGAGAAAAAACCAAAGACCAAAAGCGGAACTTCCTACTTTGCTCAGAACAGGAACTTTCTACTTTGCCTTGACAATGGAAGATTCGGTCGGCTCGGTTCTTTGGTTTCCTCGAAAGATTCGGATTTTCGGTTGTTAGGTTTAGTGGGAATCTGTCGTCGGGAAGGACGGGAGCTCGCGCAACCCGGGACCGGGCCGGAAAGAACCAAAGAGAGTGACTCGCGATCTCTGAAATACCAGGACTTTCTCTTTCATTTCGTTTTTATCGTTTCGCGCAGTCCCATAGGTCATAAGGTCATAGTCCCAGAGCCTATTTCCCTTGGGCCAAAGATTTTTTCGCTCCTTCCGCTTTGGGCATAAGCGGGCAGCCACGGCAAATTGGCATTAGTGATTATCCCCTTGACAAGAGAAGTGCCCGGGGGTGCAGAATGATCCCCTGGTACAACATGGATTGGGCAAAGCCAGAATATACACGCGAAAGAGTTGATGCGGCTGGGAAACTTCTTGTGAAAAGACCCCTGCGTATGGACGGGTTCCGAACTGCCATCAGCATAATCAACAATTGGCGTTCATCCCATTTGTATCCTCTGAATACTTTTCAAGCCACCCTCCGTTACAAGTCAAGCCAGGTAGACCCAAGACGCATTGTTGCCCAACGCTTGAAGCGGTTTTCTTCAATATATCATAAGCTTGCCAGATTCAGGTGGTTGAATCTTTCCCAAATGCAAGACATTGTTGGATGCAGAGTAATTGTTCAATCTGTGCAACAAGTAAACGGATTGGTAACGTTGTACAGAGATAGCAAACTCAAGCATATCTGGGACGATGAGGATGACTATATTAAAAACCCAAAGCGGTCAGGCTACAGAGGATTCCACGTTATATATCGCTACAAGAGCGATAAGGTTGACACCTACAATGACCTAAAGATCGAAATGCAGTTTCGTTCTATACTTCAGCACGCTTGGGCAACAGCAGTAGAAACAGTCGGAGAATTTAGAAGTGAGGCATTAAAATCAAGCAGGGGCGCGGATGAATGGCTCCGCTTTTTTTCCCTTATGGGAAGCGCCATCGCGCTTCGTGAAAATGCGCCACTTGTCCCCAATACTCCGCATAATCCGGCAGAACTCAAATCAGAATTACGGGATTACGCTCACAGACTGCAAGTAGAGAAGCATCTGAGGGCCTATAGGACTGCTCTCAAAGTTACAGAAGAGCCAAATCTCCAAAGAGCACATTACTTCCTGGTAGAATTGGACCTTCAAAATCAGAGTCTAAAGATAAAAGGTTACACACAATCCGAAGTCGTAAAAGCTACAACTGAATATGAGGCCATCGAACGTACTATTCAAGAGGGTGTAAAAGATGCTGTCCTGGTTTCCGTTGATTCCCTGTCTGCGCTTCGCCGTGCGTACCGGAATTACTATTCTGATACGAACGCATTCATTGAGGCGTTGAAAGAGGCCCTAAAATAAGCGGGTCGCCACGGCATGTTGTTTATGCCGTGGGTTCGTTCCAGCAAAAGCCCACGGCACACAAATCGTGCCGTGGCTACCAACGCCCGCTTGCTTACGCGCGCGGCCCGGATTCACACCACCACCGCCTCGCGGTACTCGCCGAACACACGGCGCAGGGCATCGGAGATTTCGCCGACCGTGGCGCAGGCTTCGACGGCGGCCAGAATTGGCGGCAGGAGGTTCCCGGCGCCGTGAGCGGTTTCTTCGACGTGCGCCAGCGTCGCCTGCGTCGTCGCCGCATCGCGGTCGGCGCGCAGTTGTCGCAGCCGCGCCACCTGCTCGGCTTCGAGCGCCGGGTCCACGCGCAGCACGGGGTAGGGAGTCTCTTCCGGGAGTGCGAAGCGGTTCACGCCGACGATCACCTGCTGTCCGCTTTCGACCCCCCGTTGCGACTGGAAGGCAGACTCTTGAATTTCCCGCTGGACGTAGCCCGCTTCGATGGCCCGCAGCATCCCGCCGAGCGCTGCGATGCGGTCGAGGTACTGCTCGGCGCGGGATTCGAGGTCCTTCGTCAGCGACTCGATGAAGTACGACCCGGCCAGCGGGTCCACCGTATTCACCACGCCGCTTTCGTGGGCGATGATCTGCTGCGTGCGCAAGGCGAGCAGCGCGGCCTCTTCGGTCGGCAGGCCGAGCGCCTCGTCTTTGGCGTTGGTGTGGAGCGACTGCGTGCCGCCGAGCACAGCGGCCAGCGCCTCGATCGCCGTGCGCACGATGTTGACGTCGGGCTGCTGCGCGGCGAGCGTCGAGCCGGCCGTCTGCGTATGGAACCGCAGCATCCATGACCGCTCGCTCTTCGCGCCGAATTGTTCTTTCATGATCCGCGCCCAGAGCCGCCGCGCCGCGCGGAACTTGGCGATCTCCTCGAAGAAGTTGCTGTGCGCGTTAAAAAAGAACGAGAGCCGCGGAGCGAATGAGTCGAGCGCGAGGCCCGCGGCGAGCGCCGCCTCGACGTACGTGATGCCGTCCGCCAGCGTGAAGGCGACTTCCTGGACCGCCGTCGAGCCGGCCTCGCGGATGTGGTAGCCGCTGATCGAGATGGTGTTCCATTCCGGCAACTCCTGCTCGCACCAGCGAAACAGGTCCGTCACCAGCCGCAGGGCGGGCCGCGGCGGATAGATGTAGGTCCCGCGCGCGATGTATTCCTTCAGGATGTCGTTCTGCACGGTGCCGGAAAGTCGCTTCAAGTCCGCGCCTTGTTTCTTGGCCACGGCCACATAAAGCGCCAGCAGAATCGCCGCCGTGGCGTTGATGGTCATGGAAGTCGAAATCGCATCGAGCGGGATGCCGTCGAGCAGCGTTTCCATGTCGCGCAGGCTGTCAATGGCGACGCCGACTTTGCCGACTTCCCCGGCGGCCAGCGGATGATCGGAGTCGAGTCCGATCTGCGTCGGCAAGTCAAAAGCCACCGAGAGGGCTGTCTGGCCTTGTTGCAAAAGAAACTTGTAGCGTTGGTTCGATTCCGCCGCGGTGCCGAAGCCGGCGTACTGGCGCATGGTCCAGAGCCGCCCGCGGTACATCGTCGGGTGGATGCCGCGCGTGAAGGGATACTCGCCCGGCCGGCCCAGGTCGCGCTCCTCGGAGAAGTTTTCGAGGTCCTCGGGGGAATAGAACATTCTGAATCCCGGATTCTATCCTCAGTGAAAAACAAGCCACAGAGGCACAGAGAGGAAGAGAAAATCTAAATCCTAAACCCTAAATCCGAAACAAATTCCAAACGCCAAAACTCCAATTGGTTGGACATTCGGAATGGGATATTGTTTAGGATTTGGAGCTTGGAATTTAGAGTTTCTTTCCATTCTCTGTGGCTCCGTGGCTTTCCTTGCCGCTCAGCGGATGCGGCGGGCCTTCCAAAACGAATATAAACCGAAACCCAGCATCATCACCAGCACGAACACCGAGGAGCCCAGCCGCCACAGCGAGCTGCCCTGCCCGTAGGCGCGCCATTCGCGCAGCGTTCCGGCTCCGGCGTAGAGCGCCAGCGCCAGGAAGACCGTTCCGGTTACTTCCAGCCACAGCCGCCGCAGCGTCTTGATGACTTCGCCAAACCACTGCAGGCCGTGGTGGAGCAGCAGCGTCAGTATCGAAGCCCGCGGAGTAGCCATCGCCCCTAAACCCGTTCCAGGATTTTTGCAAACCGGTTGCTCCCGGTTCGTGGCCCTTCGCGGCCATCGTCCTCTACAGTATGGTACACAAATAGAATGGAACGGGTCTAATGGTATCCTCCCGCGTTCCCGTTTTCAAATGCCCTGAGCAAGCCGCAGACTGTGCTGGAGCCTTCCCAGCCGCGGGGCGGCCTTCCAGGTGCAAATGCTGGCGCAGGGATTCCCAGGCCGGGGGGAGTAACTGATTCGAGCGCAGACGGTATCAGAGCCGCGATTCATCCTCCCTAGCCCTGGCGACGGAGGACCGCAAGGGAAGCGGATAAACCCGCGAGCCGACGGGTGACCCAGGAGATACAGGAATAAGAGAATCCTTCCCAAAAACGAACTGACACCAGCCCGCAAATTCCTTTATAGTTAATAGTTCAATTGGGATCGGCGCGAGAGAGCGGAATTGCCGCGCGCGGGGATGGTCCACCGATGTTTGACTTCCTAAAACGCCTGGTAGGAAAAAAAGAAGCCGCTCCCGCTCCGTCCAAGCCCGCGTCCAAGCCGGCTGCGGCGCGCACCGTAGTCCAGGAAAAATCGCCGGCAGGACCGCCGAAAGCCGCTCCCCCGAAAACCCCCTCCGAGGAACAGGAAGAGCCCGGTTTCCGTATCGGGCAGACCATGCGAGTTCCCGGCTTGGGGGAATTCTATGTTCACGACATGAAAGGCGGGAAGGGCAAGAGCGGCATGGGCATCGTCTACATCGTCGTGGACGCGAGCTCGGCGACTCCGTACGCGGTCAAGACCTTCCAGCGGTGGTGCCTGGAGACCCCGGAACTGATCCAGCGGTTCCTGCGCGAGGCCGAGACCTGGATTCGCCTGGAGCAGCATGCCAACATCGTGCGCGCGCACTATGTTTCCACGCTCCAGGGCCAGCCGTACGTCTTCCTGGAATATGTGGCCGGGTCTGACTTGCGGAAAAAGCTGGCCGCCGGCGCTCTCCCGCTTCGCAGCGCGCTGCGCTACTCCATCCAGTTCTGCCGGGGCATGGCCTACGCGCAGAAGAAAGTGCGGGGCCTGGTCCACCGCGACGTGAAGCCGGAGAACTGCATGTTCACGCCGGACGATGTGTTGAAGGTCACCGACTTCGGCCTGGTGAAGGTGCTGGCGGGTTCCGAGGCCATGCCGACGCATGTCCCCGTCGGCGCCGCAGAGCCTGCCTCGGAGGAGCAATCCCAATTCTTCCGGACCCAGAAGGGGGACGCGGGCGTCGGGACCCTGCCCTACATGGCCCCGGAGCAGTTCACCGACTTTGCCGACGTCACTGTGAAGGCCGATATTTACTCCTTCGGGGTGATGCTCTACGAGATGCTGACGGGGATGCGGCCGTTCCGGGCGCGGCGTCCCGAGGATTGGTACTATCAGCATTCCAAGGTCATGCCGCAAGACCCCTACATGCGCAAGCCCGATATCCCGTTGCCGCTCTCGCAACTGGTGATGCGCTGTATGGCCAAGGAGCCCAAAGACCGCTACCCCGACTTCGCCGCTCTCGAGATCGAGCTGGGCCTGCTGCTCAAGCAATTCTGCCAGGAGGAAGTTCCCCAGCAGGGGGCGCATGAAATGGAAGCCTGGGAAATCCTCAACAAAGGGACCGCCTTGAACAATTTGGGGCGCATCAAGGAAGCCTTGGTCTGTTTTGACAAGGCCCTGGAGATTCTTCCTCGCTTCGACGCGGCGTGGCTCGACAAGGGCGTGGCGCTGGCGCAGCTCGGTCGCGAGAAAGAGGCGACGGATTGCTACGAGAAAGCCCTCGAGATCAATCCAAACTCGGCGCACGCCTGGTACAACCTGGGGATTGTGCAGCAGAGTCGGGACGCCAACGAGGAGGCGCTCGCCAGCTACGACCGGGCCGTGACCTTGAACCCTCTCCATGACGCCGCCTGGCTCAACAAAGGGGTGATCCTGCGCAAGCAGCTCCGCTCCAAAGAGGCCATCGCCTGCTATGACAAGGTCCTGGCCATCAACTCCAAGTCGGCGGTCGCCTGGTACAACCGAGGCTTTGCCTTGAAACAGCTCGGCCATTCCCAGGAAGAAATCTTTTGCTACGACCGCGCGCTGGCCATTGATCCGCAGTACGTGGACGCTTGGCTGAACCGGGGCGTGGCGTTGCGAAAATCGAACCGTCTGATCGAGGCCCTGGCCTGCTACAACAAGATTCTGGAGGTCCAGCCCAAGCATCCCGATGCCTGGTATAACAAAGGGGTCGTGCTGCGGCGGCTGGGACAGGCCCGCGAGGCGCGCGAGGCCTTCGCCAAAGCCGCTGCGCTGGACCCCAGCCTCGCCCAGCAGGTCAAACAGCAACAGTAGTTCGTTTGCGCGGCAGTGTCCCGATTCCGGCGTTGTCCTCCGGTAAGACTGCGCGCCAAGACCGCGGACGCAAGGCCCGGCGAGCGGTCTTACTCGCGGTGGTTTTTCCCCGCATGAGAACCCCGAAAGCAATCCGAGTCCGCGTGCCGGCGTCGAGCGCCAATCTGGGGCCGGGGTTTGACACGCTGGCGCTGGCGCTCGGCCTGTATCTGGAATGCACGCTGCGCCCGTCCGACCGCCCGTCCGAAAAGGGATTCTCCGTTCGCGTTTCGGGCGAGGACCGTGCCGCGATCCCGCCCGATGAGTCGAACCTCACCTGGCGCGCCTTTCTTCGCCTGGCGGGGCGAAAAGCGCTCCCGCCACGCGGGATTGCGCTCGAAATCGCCAATGAAATCCCCGTCGGCAAAGGACTCGGCAGCAGCGCCGCGGCGATTGTGGCCGGCCTCGCCCTGGCGAATGAATGGCTGGGACTCGCCAAGAGCCGGGAGGAGTTGGTGCAACTCGCGACCGAAATCGAAGGGCATCCCGACAACGTCGCGGCGGCGGCCTGGGGCGGCTTCGTCGTAAGCTGCCAGACCGAGGACCAACAGGTGCTTTCCGTGAAGCTGCGGCTTGGCGCAGAAATGGACGTAGTGCTGGTGGTCCCGGAGTTTCAGCTTTCGACCGTGGCGGCCCGCAAGGCGCTCCCAGAAAAATATTCGCGCCAAGACGCCGTCTTCAATTTGCAGCGGGTGGCGCTGCTGCTGGCGGCGCTCTCCGAAGGGCGCTCCGCACTGTTCCGCGAAGCGATGCGGGACCGGCTGCACCAGCCCTACCGCGCGCCGCTGATTCCGGGCTTGGAAGAAATCTTGCAACTGCGCGACGTGCCGGGCTTGCTGGGCGTGGCGCTGAGCGGCGCCGGCCCGAGCGTTCTCGCGTTCTGCTCCGGCCACAGCGACAAAGTCGGCGCCGCGATCGTCTCGTGTTTTCGGGCAAAGAAGATCGAAGCGCGCGCCCGCCGCCTGCCTATGGACACCGTCGGCTTCGTGGTCGAGCGGATGGCCTGAAATGGGCACGGCGAGCGCGTTCGCTGTCCGCTTGTCAAATGCGATGAACGAAATCGAAATAACGCGGGCAATAAACAAAGCGAGGCGCGGTATTGATCAATACCTGGAAATCATGAGGCTGTTTCAGAAGACCGACGTATCCAATAGCCGCTATTTCCAGACTGCGTACAACGCTCTGTACCGGGTTCGCCAAAGACCTTCCGAATGGTATCAGGAATACTACAAATACATGGAGGAAATGAAGGGGCACTCAGTCACCTTTTCGATAATTCTGCGTCATTTCGATAGAAAGCTGGGTAGATATGAGCCATCTTTTTCCAGCAAGCTGCTCCACACGCTCGATACTTCATTCCCAGTCTGGGACACCCATGTTCTGAGTAACATCGGCCTCGGGCTCCATCTTATGCTTCACGGAGAAAGTATGAACAGGCTGAGTCAACGTACAAAGCAATAGAGGATTGGTACCAAATCTTCCTCTGTACGGCAGACGGGAAATCTTTAATTTCTAAATTTGATGAATTGGTTGCGGAAAGCCCTGAAATCGCCGATATTAAGAAAATCGATTTTGTCCTGTGGCAAACAAGAACCTAGCCCGGATTTCTCACCAGGCGAGTCCGGAAGCAAGTTGCACCCGAAAATCCCCGAAGGGGATTCACACGAGTAGCCGGGGGCAACGCCCCCGGGAACCAGACATCCCCCCGAGAAATGCCGACCCCGAAGGGGTCGTACAAATTTCGCGTGGCCGATCCGTCCGACCCTTTCAGGGTCGGCCCGGAAATACACCTTGTTCCGGGGGCGTTGCCCCCGGCTATTCACCCTTTGCCCTTTCAGGGCAACAGAAACGAATCCCCAACATCTGCTGCTGGTGAGAAATGCGGGCTAACTGCAAAAATTCACGGTTGTACTCTACAGTTCAATCCCTTCCCGTGCAGCGATCTCTGTTTCGGGAACGCCCCCGGATGCAGGATTTCCGTGTCCGCTATTTCGGGCTGCCGCACACGAAGTTGGCGGCATCGTCAACGCTGCCCGAACCCTTGTAGGTCGCGGCCTGCGGATACGCGCAGACGGGACGCGTGCGGGCAACACCCTGCCGGAGATCATCGTTCTTGAACTTCGTTGCGAGGAGCTTCGCGGGCGCAATTCCCTGCTCCACCCAGCGATCGAGCGCGCCCACGATGTCGTTCTCGGGATCGTTCTTCTTAACGCCCTTGTGACGGGTGCCGCCAAAATTGTTGGGACCCGGTCCTCCCGTGCAGTGGTACAGACCCGGCGGCATAAACACGCGGACAAATTCGTCCACGCCGGCGCCGTGGGTCTTGCGGAGGTCTTCGTAGTACTGAATGGTGCGCAGGGGAGGCGTCGAATGATCGGCCCAGCCGTTGTACAGGATCAGCTTGCCGCCATGAGCCTTGTATGCGGAGAGGTCGGTGCTGGCGGCGTCCTGATCCTTCTCGAACGGCACGAGCGCCGCCAGGCTCTTGTCGTAGTCGAAGGATCGCACCGAATCAAAGCTCGGACCAAATACGATCCAGCGCATGAAGCTATCCATGTACATGAAATTGCTCGACGGATAGCCGTGCATCGTTCCCAGCCCGGTGATGTAATAGGGGTAATCGCCCTCATGGCCGGGTGAGTACCCCGCGAAGAGCCGCTGGCCGGCGGAATTGACGGGGCCGTTCAGAATCTTTCGCCATGCTTCCGTCTGCGCCGGCGTCAGACAACCGGGACCATCTGCACCCTTGCAGGTCAGCACCTTCGGATCGAACTTACACAGGTCCGGACGATCAATCAATCCGTCCGTCAGTCCGTCGCGCGCATCACAAGCGGCCAGAGTCGCTTTCTCCATCGCGGCAATTTTGTAGGGCGGAATCTCGGCGCCCAGGAGCGCCCGCTGGCTCCAGTCGAACATCATCATCAGTTTCGTGCGGTCAGCGACGGCGCCTCCGGCGACGACGCCGTCAAAATCCGTGGGGTACCGTTGCACCTCCATGAGGCCCATCTTGCCGCCGTTCGAGCAGCCGCAAAAATACGCACGCCGCGCCGGCGCGCCGTAGTACGCCTGGATGACCTCCTTCGCCAGGACAGCAACGAGGTGGGTAGCCCGGTGAGCGTAGTTGACTTGAGCCTGCGGATTGTTCAGCAGCGCCGAGGCATCCCAGTGGAAACCCCGATGGCCGGTATCGGACCCCGCCGCCGCGTACCCTCGGGCGAGCGCTTCCGTAAGGTCCGGAACCGACCCGTTATAGCCGCCTCCGCCCACGTAAAATAATTTATTGTTCCAGGCGGTGGTAGGGAGCGCGACCTCGAACAAAATTACTTTCTCCAATCCGCCCTGCACCCGGCAGTATTCCGGCGCCTCCCCGGCGGCGGGAACGATGGTTGCCTCCGTGATGAGCACGTCCTTGCGCTTCAGCCCGAGCAGCTTCGCACAGTCCGACGGCGCGGCGCTCGCTACCGTCGCATTCACACATAGTGCGAGCGAACCGAGCACGACTGCGCCGAACCATCGCAGCGACAAACCCCCTCTGCGGCGCGAAGCGAATCGGGACGCGAGGCCCCGTGAACGGTTTCTTTGGTGGCGAGTTTTCATGAACTCCTCCTCCGGATCAGCTTATTTATGATGAATCATGGAACCAAGATTACCTTGAACCAGGATTATCTTTCTGACCTCCTGACGGGAAAAATTATACTCCCAACTGTGTTCGTTGCAGCCGCATTTTTGATCCTGCGGGCCACCCGTGTTCCCACTTCCAGCCGGCCGCTAGAGTTCAATCCCTTCCCGGGCAGCGGTCCGCACGATGCCGCGCTGCCGCAGCTTTCTGGCAAATTCCTCCGGGGTGTAGCAGATCGCTTCCAGGTCCACGGCTTCGTCCCAAAAATCGTACATTTCGGAAGGTCTTTCCAGAAAGGGCGTGCCCCGGAATTTGTCACTGATGACGATAAAATCAAAATCGCTTGTTTTGAAGTTGTCGCCCCTGGCCCTGCTGCCGAACAGGATGATCCGCTCCGGCGAATAAGCCTTCTTGACTCGCGACGCGAACTTGCTTGCTATTTTAGTTGTTGCCTGATCCATCGCGCGCCTGTGCTTTCCTCATTCATCGTAGCAGAGCGGCGTAGCCTCGGCGAGCGGTTTATCTCGCAGTGGGCGTTTCCGGTATTTGCGAGCCTACAACATCCCGGCCAGCCGGGATGCTGTGGCTACCATTCCAACGAAAGTGAACGTACAATGGAACACATGAAGGACTCCTCCAGCGTTGCGGCGATGACCACGGTTTCCTTGCAGTGTCTCGACCCGAAGTGCGGGGCGCAGTATCCGGTCCGCGACGTTCGCTCCGAATGCGCCTGCGGGAACTTGCTCGATGTCCGCTACGAGTGGTCCGACTTCGACGCCGAGGCCGTCAAGCAGGTCTGGAAGACCCGCGCCATGTCGCTTGACCCCCGAGACCGCAGCGGGGTCTGGCGCTTTCGCGAGCTGATTCCCTTTCTGCCGCCCGAAGCCCGCGTGGTCACGCTACGGGAAGGGAACACGCCGCTGCTCGAAGCGCCGCATGCCGCCGACTATGCGGGCCTTGACTTGCTGGCCTTCAAGCATCAGGGCTTCAATCCCACCGGCTCGTTCAAGGACAATGGCATGACCACGGGGGTCAGCCAGGCCGCCGCGCTCGACAAGCATGTCGTGGCTTGCGTGAGTACGGGCAACACTTCCGCCTCGATGGCGGCCTACGCGGCTTATGGCGGACTCCAGGCGGTGATCTTCATTCCCGCCGGACAGATCGCCTCGGGCAAGCTCGCTCAGGCGCTCGAATACGGCGCGCTGACGATTCAGGTCCAAGCCAACTTTGATGTCACCTGGAAACTGGTATTTCACATGGTCGAGGAGGCCGGCGTCTATCTGCTGAACTCCGTGAATCCGTTTCGCGTGGAAGGCCAGAAGACCATCGTCGTCGAGATGATGGAGCAGTTGGCATGGGAAGCTCCGGATTGGATTGTGCTGCCGGGCGGAAACCTCGGCAATTCCTCGGCGTTTGGCAAGGGACTGCGGGAGATGAAGCAATTGGGATTGATCGCCCGCCTGCCGCGGCTGGCGGTGATCCAGGCGGAAGGCTCGGCGCCGCTCTATCGTTTGCTCCAGCGGGCGGCCGCCGAGGGCAGAAGCCCTTGGGAGATCGGCCTCGAGCCGGTCGCAAGTCCCCAGACGCTGGCCACGGCCATCCGCATCGGCGCGCCGGTCTCCTGGAAGAAAGCGTTGCGGGAACTCGAAGCCACGCGGGGCGTCTGCGAGGCCGTGAGCGAACAGGAAATTGCCGACGCCAAAGCGGTGATCGGCCTCTGCGGGATCGGCTGCGAGCCGGCCTCGGCGGCCACGCTGGCCGGCATCCGGAAGCTCGTCGCCGCAAACGTCATCCGCAAATCCGACCGCGTGGTCGCCGTCCTCACCGGCAACCTGCTCAAAGACCCCTCCTATACGCTGTCCTACCACGAAGGCACGCTCGCGCTCCCCCGCGAAGGCCCCTTCGACTCCGCTCAGGGCAGGCAGCCCGCGGCGATTGAACCCCGGTTCGGGAACCGGCCCATCGCCGTCCCGCCGGACCCCGAGGCGATCCGCCGCCTGCTGGCTCGCCACCCGGCGCGGTAGCTTGCGCCGAATCAGCGATCCTTAAATCTTGTTGGTGGCCCGTGATCGTCCGTTCCCTCTTGCCCGAAGGGCAATCCCGTGAATAGCCGTAGGTGAAACCTAAGGAAACGGATTCATGGAAGTGCTCCCGGCCCCGCAGGGGCCGGACCCCGGACCCTGCCCACCGCCCGGTCAACCCCTGCCGGGGTTGCAACTCCTCGGTGGGCTTTGCTCCCGTAGGTTGAAACCTACGGCTATTCACGGGTAGCCCCTGCCGGGGCTTTTCCCGAACGATCTTCAGCAACGAGAGAAATGCCCTAAGTGTGGCCGGCTCAAAATTCAGGCCGGGTGGTGTATACTTTTTTCACCGGAAGTTGGGAGACGGAAATCCGGGATTCGGCCCGGGAGAGGGGGATCAGGCGATGACTTCACTTTCAAGGAGCATTGGGCTTGCGGTCTTGCTTGGTTCGGTAGCGTGCAGTGCTTGGGGAGGAACGATCACCGGCACGGTCAAGGACCCGGCGGGCGCGCCGTTTCCGGGCGCCTTTGTGCAAGCCCGGAATGAGAAAACCAAGA
The DNA here is from genome assembly GCA_001767035.1 of Acidobacteria bacterium RIFCSPLOWO2_02_FULL_61_28. Lineage (GTDB taxonomy): Bacteria > Acidobacteriota > Terriglobia > 2-12-FULL-54-10 > 2-12-FULL-54-10 > 2-02-FULL-61-28. The sequence continues at coordinate 117 of MEKR01000173.1, read as the reverse complement.
TTACGATGCATGTGTTGTCCGACAAGCAAGGGCGCTACCGGGTGGACAACCTGCCGGCAGGCGACTACGAAGTTCGCGCCAAAGCCACCGGATACAAGAGTGATCCGCGCGGCGGCG
>MEKR01000172.1:1788-6506 GCA_001767035.1 Acidobacteria bacterium RIFCSPLOWO2_02_FULL_61_28 | reverse complement strand
GTACGTGTAGCGTGATTCGCGCACCGCGCCGGCCACGGCGGCGGCCAGACCCTGCGCGCCGCTTGCATCGGTGGTGGCTTGTTCGATCTTGCGGCACAGCAAGCCTGTCGGTTGCGTGCCGATAGTGACGCCGGCCGGCTCGCAGGTGACGGCCTGTCCTTGATAGGTGTCACCGTTATAGACGTAGGTGCTGAGTTTGAGGGGCTCGGCCACCATGGCAGGCAGTCGCCAGTGGGGGTGCCACTGAGTGGATACGGTGCGCGGGATGCCGGAGTCCGGTGGCGAGGCAAGAACAGAGGCACAGCTCGCGCCGGCGGCCAGCCCCTCGACGCGGCGGGTCTCGAGATTGCGCGTCAGATCGTAGCCGTAACAGATCTTGTTGCCGTTGAAGTCGGTCCTGCTGGCGAGGTTGCCGCTGGCATCGTAGGTCAGGGCCTCGGTCACAGTACCTCCGGCGCCGCCGGGCTGCGACACCCCGGTGTTCTTGACGACTCCGAGCACGGTCTGGAAGCTGTAGGTGCGCACGGTGCCCAGGGGATCGGTCACGACGGTCTGGTTGGGGTTGGTCTTGGTGTTGGCGTTGTAGGTCAGCGTGTTGCGATCGTTGCCGCCGGCGTGCTCCGTGGAGGTTGCCTGATTCAGCGCGTTGTACTTGAAGGTCGCAAAACGCACGCCCAGTTCGTCCGTTATGCCTGTCAGGGCGTTCGGTAGATTCGCCCCGGCCGTATTGGCCGATTCGTTGTACTGGTAGCTGCGCGCCCTGCCATCCGGGTAGGTGACGGAGGTCAGGTTGTGGTTCGCGTCATAGGCGTAGGAATAGACCCCGCCAGCGGGATCGGCCATCTTGACCATGCGCAGATAGGCGTCGTATCCAAATGACAATGCTCTGCCCATTGGATCCTCGAGCCGTATTACCACTCCGGCCGGCAAGAGCTGCGAAGTCGGATTGCCGTTGGCAAGAAGAACATAGCCACCGTTCGGCCCTGCGGTGCCGTCGCTGTAAGTCAGGGTCTGCACATACCCCGCAATGGTCGACGTCGCCATCAGCTTCCCATTCAGGTCGAACCGATCAACGGTTGCCCCCGACCGGAACTGGTAATCATCGGAACTGGTGGCGAGCTTGTTGCCGCCGGTTCCGACATTGAATATCTCGTTGCCGCTGGCGTTGAAATACTGCAGCGATCCGTCCGGCTGCGTGATTGCCGCCGACGTGTAACTCGAACTCAGCGGGTACAGTCGCTTGTCAATGTTCGAGCGCCACATTTTCCCGAGCTGGCCTCGGCCCTTATCCCCTGCCTGCGCCTGCACACCCGCACCATGGGAGTTGTAATGCCTCTCGAAGCGCAACCCGGAGGCACCCTGGTAGTCGATCTCGGTTTGTACCTTCATGCCTGTTCCGGGGGTAATGGGGTTCCCGCACGACGGGCAGCGTGGTTCAACAGGTATGACGCATAAAATGTCCCCACTCGTGCCGGCTCGCTGCGTGGTTCCGGGCGGGCAATACAGGGTTCGGCCTTTGTTCGCATAAACCGTCTGCCCACAGGAATACGTGAACTTTCTGTAATCAGACGTCACGTAGCCGTTGTGGGATACAGGAGAACCGCTCCAGCAGTAATACGCTGAAATCGTCTGACCCCATCCGGAGTCGGAGGTCTCGCTGCAGCTTGGACCACCCATCTGTTGGGCAAAAGCGAGCGAGATCGACTTCAGATTGGTTTCATCTAGTGCTGTGCCACCGACACAGCCATAGGAACCGTAATACGGCGAATACTGCCAGCTTCCTCCCACCGCCGCGCACCAGGCCATCCGCCTGGCGGTGGTGGACGGAAATTCATCGCATGCCGAATACGCGAAGGGATTTGCTTGCGGGGCATAGCAGATAGTCTGCCCACCGTTTTCAACGCAATCCGAGGGTGCGCTCGCTGCCCCAGCGCTGAGAAGACAGGCCACTATCAAAAACGAATAGTGAAACTCACGTAGGAAAATGGATGTGCCAGCTCTGATGCTTGCAAACATCAATAATCTCCTTCGCTCCACCGCATCGTCGACACATTCACTCCCGCTCCCTTGAGCGGCCGCAGCCGCCCCACGGCGTCGCAGGCGCGCGCGAGCGTCTTCACCACAGCGCCTTGCGGGTCGAGGCTGCATTCCTTGGTGGGTTGCCGGCCGCATCCAGCGTGTCGGCGATCGCGGTTTCTGCGGTCCAGTTCCATCGTTCCTCCCTGAAACGATTCCCGGTCCAGTTATTCCAGCCGTTTCAGGCTAGGCGCTGTTCCATTGGGTTCACGTGATTCATGTCACATAATTCATTTACCGCCACCTATAACTATGGCCTAGCTCTTTCAGCCTAGATCGCACCAGTTGGTTTGTGTGATATAGGTCGTGGCGTGCCCATGTTGTCTCAAATTGCCGTCGATTGCGATGCACACTGCTGCCGTTTGCTTCGAGCACCAACAATCATGACCGGGCGCGACTGCCGCATGTGGAAGAAGTCCACCCCGTCGGAGATGCTGTTTTCGATGAGCATACGTCTGGCGTAGTGATCGATCAGATCGGTGGCAGAGCGGCGCAGCTGATTGGTCAACAGCAGGGTGGGCTGCTCGTGGGATTCCAGGCTAGCGCTCAGGATCGGGCGGCTGGTCGCGCCGCGGCGGGCACATGTTGCGCAGTACCCACCATGCTGCAAGGCCGAAAAACACCACGTTGAGCGCGATGCCGATGATCCAGAAGGTGTTCACCGGACCATCATCGCGGCTCGTTGTCGACGGTCCGGCCCGCATGTCGGCCTGCACCGGGCCCGGGACGCGACCGGCGGGCCGCGGGGCGCGTTTCGGACGAGGTTCGTGATGCGCCGCATGTGATGCCGCATGTTGACCACCTGCCACGGACTGTATATCTTCTTTGCGCTGCGCGATTCGTTTCCACACGCCGCAGAGACCGAGATGATTCTGCCTTCTGTGTTGTCCGAGAACGCGCGGATCCATGCCCGCCGGCCCGCGGTACTGGACGACGACGGCATGTTCACCTGGGCGGAGTTTGCCGACCGCGTGGCGCGTGCCGCCGGGATTCTCCGACATCTTGGGCTGCGGCGCGGCGGGCGTTTCGCCGTGCTCATGCGCAACAGCTTCCGCCAGGCTGAGCTGCTCTGGGCAGGATACTGGTCCGGAATCGTCCCGGTTCCCATCAACTGGCGGCTGAGTCCGGCCGAAATCGCCGTAATTCTCGAGGATTCCGAATGCAGCCTGGTTGCGGCCGAGGAGGAATTCCTGCCGGTGCTCGATTCGCCCGAATTGTCGGCCTGGCGCAAGCAGGTGCTGAGGGTCGAGGCGACGGGCGGACGCAAGGCGGAGTACGAGGCGCTGCTCGCCGCCGCCGCGCCGGCTGCGGTCGAGCCGGTCCTGGAAAATGACGACGCCATCCTGCTCTACACGGGCGGCACGACCGGCCGCAGCAAAGGCGTTCGGTTGTCGCACCGCAACATCCTGGCGAACGCATGGCAGATCGGGATGGTGAGCGGCATTCGAACCGGCGACGTGTACTCCCATGTGGCGCCGATGTTTCATTCGGCGGATCTGCACGGCACCGTGGGCTTCCTGATGGGCTGCAGCCATGTCTATCTGCCGCAGTTCACGCCGGCCGCAGCCGCAGCGAGCATCGAGCGCTACCGCGTCACTATCGCGCACTGGGTGCCGACCATGATCAGGATGTTTACCGAGGCTGCGGATTCGACGCGCCACGACACGTCGTCGCTGCGCATGCTGTTCTACGGTTCCAGCCCCATGCCTGTCGAATGGGTGCGCGCCGTGTGTGCACTTTTTCCCGGCATCGAACTGTTCCACTGCTACGGCCTCACGGAAACCTCGCCCCTGCTCACCATTCTGGACAGTGCGAGCTTGCGCAGTTGTCTCGAATCCGGAGACACGTCGCTGCTCAAGTCGGCGGGCAGGCCTCTGCCAGGCGTCGAACTGCGCATCCTCGACGGCGACGGCCGTTCGCTGCCTCCCGGGGAGAAAGGGGAGATCGTGGTCCGCGGTCCCAACGTCAGCAAGGGGTATCTCAAGCGCGACCGGGAAAACGCGGAGGTTTTCCGGGACGGATGGTTTCATACCGGCGACGTCGGGCGCCTGGACGAGGATGGTTATCTTTTCCTGGTTGATCGCAAGAAGGACATGATCATCACCGGTGGCGAGAACGTTTACTCCAGCGAAGTCGAGGCCGTGCTCTACCTTCACCCCGGCGTCAGCGAGGCGGCAGTCATCGGCGTGCCCGACGATCGGTACGGAGAGGCGCTGTTCGCGGTCATCGTGCCGAGAGCCGGCGTAACGCTCACGGCCGAAGAGATCATCGACCATTGCAGGGCGCACATTGGCGGCTACAAGATTCCACGGCGCATCGCATTCGTCGATGCTCTGCCCCGCACTGCGGTCGGAAAGGTGCAGAAGGCGGCCCTGCGGGCGAGGTACCGGGTTACCCAAGGCAGGGCGCTCGGATGACTGGCAGGGCCGCTCGCCCCGTGGCCGATGGTTAACCTAAGTCAAATGCCAGTCTTTGTCTGGCCCTTACAGTGCCGTGCAAGCCACCGAGGTGGTGGCCTGTGCACCTCGTTCGTTTTTCCATGGTGGCCGAACCTACCCAAAACAGGAGGAGCGAGAACAATGAAAAGCGGGCTGCAAGCCGGTGCAACCTCTACGCGCAGAATTACCGTGGACAAGCCGCGT
>MEKR01000172.1:0-1767 GCA_001767035.1 Acidobacteria bacterium RIFCSPLOWO2_02_FULL_61_28 | reverse complement strand
AATTACCGTGGACAAGCCGCGTACCGTTGATTTCCTGGGAGAGAACCTGCGTGTCTACGCGACCCCCAAGCTCGTCCACGATTTCGAAGTCACCTGCCGCGAGTTCCTTCTGGGGTTCTGCGATCCGGGCGAGGATTCGGTCGGCACCGGCATCTCGGTGTCCCACAGCGGTGCAACTCTGCTCGGCATGAACGTCGACATCACGATCACGGTGACGGCGGTCGAGGGGCGCAAGGTGACATTCGAACTGCTCGCGCGTGACGGCGGAGAGGAAATCAGCCGCGGCGAGCACGGACGCTTCATCGTCGAGGTGGAAAAGCTGCGCGCGCGCGTGGCGGCGAAGTCCAAGCAGGCTTCAGGCTGAGGCTCACATGGCGAAGTCGGTCAGGAAGGTTCCCGAGTATTGCTACCAGTGCGTGGCGGGTCCCGACCTGCTGACGGTCAAGGTCGAGGACGGCGTCGCTACCGAGATCGAGCCGAACTTCCGCGCCGCGGAAGTACATCCTGGCGGGGGCAAATGCTGTGTCAAGGCGTATGGCCTGGTGCAGAAGACCTACAACCCCGACCGGGTGCTTCAGCCGATGAAGCGCACCAATCCGAAGAAGGGGCGCGAACACGATCCCCGGTTCGTCCCGATCGGCTGGGACGAGGCGCTCGACATTGTCAGTTCCAAGCTGAATGAAATCCGGGCCAAGGGACTGCTTGACCAGGAAGGTTATCCGCGCGTCGCGGCGAGCTTCGGCGGCGGCGGCGTTCCAACCTATTACATGGGCACCTTCCCCGCGTTCCTCGCCGCCTGGGGGGCGGTGGATTTCAGCTTCGGCAGCGGCCAGGGCGTCGGTTGCACGCACTCCGAGCATATGTACGGAGAATTGTGGCACCGTGCCTTCACCGTCTGTCCGGATACGCCGAGCACGCGCTACGTGCTTTCCTTCGGCGCCAACGCCGAGGCCGCCGGTGGTGTGATCGGCGCCTGGCGCCATGCCGATGCGCGCGTGAGGGGCATGAAGCGGGTGCAGATCGAGCCGCACATCTCCGTCACCGGCGCCGCCTCGGCGGAGTGGATCCCGATCAAGCCGAAGACCGATGCCGCGTTCCTGTTCGCGATGGTCCATCTGATGCTGCACGAGCATGCGCGCGAACGGCTGGATATCCCCTTCATCAAGGCGCACACCGGTTCGCCGTACCTGGTCGGACCCCACCATTACTTTCTGCGCGACCCGCGGACGCGCAAACCGCTCATCTGGGATCTGACGAGCGATCGCGCGGTACCGTTCGACCAGCTCGACACCGATCCGGCGCTGGAGGGCGCATTCAAACTCGATGCGCTGGAAGTCGGCGCGGATGGTCAGGAATGGATGCACCGGGGTGTTGCTGCAAAGACCAGTTTCGGCATGCTGGTGCAGCACATGCTGCCATACACCCCCGAGTGGGCGGAGTCGGTGTGCGACATCGTCCCGGGCACCATCCGGCGCATCACCAACGAGTACCTCGATCACGCCTGCGTCGGCGAGACCATAGAGATCGACGGCGAGGTGCTCGCGTTTCGGCCCGTGTCGATCGCACTGGGCAGGACGGTCAACAACGGCTGGGGCGGCTACGAATGCGTCTGGGCGCGCACGCTCATCCCATGCCTGCTCGGTGCGCTCGAAGTCCCCGGAGGCACGCTGGGGACCACCGTGCGCCTGAATCGCCCGGCGACCTCGCGCCAGGCGAGCGTCAAGATGGGTCCGGACGGATTCATGGATTACCCGATGAATCCAACCG
>MEKR01000171.1 GCA_001767035.1 Acidobacteria bacterium RIFCSPLOWO2_02_FULL_61_28 | reverse complement strand
GACTATTATTTCGAGCCGAAGTCGGTCGTCTATGCCGGCCTGATGTAGACGCAGGCGTGGAATCGCCGCGCGAAAGACAATCGCGGAGGGCTTGTGTCCGCTTCGCTGAGCCGGTTGTGGCCGCGAGTCCTTCCCGCACATTTTTTCTATAATGAGGTAGAGTACGATGGCACAGTTTGTCATTGCAGGGGAGCCTGTCACATCCGTCAGCGGCGAGGAAACGAAGGTTAAGAACCCCTCGACAGGCGAGCTGGTCGGAACCGTCCCCAAGGGGACCCGCGAGGATGTTCGGCGGGCCATTGGCGCGGCGGAGCAGGGCTTCAAGGTTTGGTCTCGCACGGCTCCGGGCGCGCGCGGCGAAATCCTTGCGAAAGGCGCCCGGCTCATCGGGGAGAACATCGAGGAGCTGGCCGCCAGCCTCACGCGCGAGCAGGGCAAGCCGCTCAAAGAAGCGCGGATGGAAATCCGCCGCTTCCAGCACACGCTGGAGTATTACGCCGGCCTCGGCAAGAATCTCCGCAGCGTGCAAATCCCCATCGCGGAAAACCGTTTCGGGATGGTCTTGCGACTCCCCATCGGGATTTGCGGCGCCATCATTCCCTGGAACTTCCCGATTTCGCTGATGGGAAACAAAATCGCTCCGGGCCTGCTGGCGGGGAACGCCATGATCGTCAAGCCGGCCGGCACGACGCCGCTCACCGCCATCCGCTGCGTTGAATTGCTCTGCAAGGCAGGGTTGCCGGCGGGCGCGCTGAACGTGGTCGCCGGGCCAGGCTCGACCGTCGGACAGGAATTGCTCGAAAACCCGAAGGTGACCAAGATCGGTTTCACGGGAGCCACCAGCACCGGCATCCATGTCATGAAGGTGGCCGCCGAAAACCTCAAGCACGTGACGCTCGAACTCGGCGGAAGTGATCCGCTGATCGTCTGCGATGACGCGGACCTGGAGGAAGCCGTCAGCGCCGCGTCGGTCGGACGGTTCTTCAATTGCGGCCAGGCTTGCCTCGCGATCAAGCGCCTCTACGTTTTCGATTCAATCTACGACAGGTTCGTTCCGAAGCTGGTCGAGAAGGCGAAGCGGCTGACGGTGGGGGACGGCTTCAATCCTTCCACGCGGCTCGGTCCGCTCCATACCGATGACCAGAGGAAGGAAGTCGAGGGGCAAGTTGCCGACGCGGTCCAGCGCGGCGCGCGGATTCTGGTGGGAGGCAAGCGGCCGGAAGGCAAGGCCTATGAGTGCGGAAACTTCCTGTTGCCGACGCTGCTTGAAGACGTTCCCGACGACGCCAAGCTTGCCCAGGAAGAATGCTTTGGCCCGGCCTTGCCGATCTTCCGAGTCAAGAATATTGAGGAAGCGGTCGAGCGGGCGAATAACTCCATCTACGGCCTTGGCTCCTCGATTTACACGAGCGACCTCTACAAAGCGCACTATGCCGCCGAGCGACTCCAGTCCGGCTATACCTGGGTGAACTCCCCCCAAATCATGTTTGACGAATTGCCCTTCGGCGGATGGAAGCAGAGCGGACTCGGCCAGGAGCACGGCTGGGAAGCCTTGGAACATTACACTCTGTCGAAGTCCGTGGTCATCTCGACGCGCCCCGTTCCGTGACGTGGAGCATTGCTCGCGTTGCTATGGATTGTCCGGGAAAAGCCCCGGCGGGGGCGACCCGTGAATAGCCGTAGGTTTTAACCTACGGAAGCAGAGCCAACCGAGGAAATTCAACCCCGCAAGGGGTTGACCGATATGGTTGGGATTGTCCGGCCCCTTCGGGGCCGGGACCATTTTATGGATTCGTTTCCGTCCCGCCCAGCGGGACGGCTAGTTACGGTATTGCCCTTCGGGCAATTGAGGAAGGACAATCACGCGCCGCAAACCAAGTTGTTTTCAACCGGCGCTTGACCGATTTGCTTGGGTCGGTCAAACTGGTCCGGATAACTCAATCAGGTTGGTGCATTCATGATCCGAAAACCCCGTCTGTTTACTCCTGGCCCGACGCCGTTGCTGCCGGAAGCGCAAGCTGCGCTGGCCGCCCCCGCCCTGCATCATCGTACCGCTGCCTTCAGAGGGGTTCTCGACCGGGTGCGGGACACTCTGAAGTATTTCTTCGGCACGACCAACGAGGTCGTGTTCTTCACCTCCTCCGGCACCGGAGCCATGGAAGCGGCCATCGCCAACTTTTTCTCTCCCGGCGACCGCGTCCTGGTCGGAACGGCTGGCAAGTTCGGAGAGCGATGGGTCGAATTGGCCAACGCCTACGGCCTCCAGGTGGAGAAAGTCGAATCTCCTTACGGCAAAGCACTCTCCGCTGACAAAATTAAAGAGACACTTCAACAATTGGGAGACCTGCGCGGGGTCTTCTTTCAGGCCACGGAAAGCTCCACTGGCGTCCGTCATGATACCGAGAGCATCGCCCGTATCACACGCCAAATCCGTCCCGATGCGCTGGTGGTTGTGGACGCCATCACCGGGCTGGGCACCAGCGAGCTTGACATTGACGAATGGGAATTGGACGTTGTGATTGGAGGCTCCCAGAAAGCCCTGATGGTTCCGCCGGGCCTTTCGTTTGTGAGCGTCAGCGACCGGGCCTGGCAGCGCGCCAAGACAGCCAAGCTGCCGCGCTATTATTTCGACCTGCAAAAGGAGCGCGAGGCGGCCCGCAAGCATGACACGGCGTTCACGCCGGCGACGTCGCTTCTGGTCGGGCTGGTGGTGGCGCTCGACCGCATTCATCAATTGGGGCGGGCCAATCTGATCCGTAACGCGCAGGTGCTGGCCGACTGCACGCGCCACGCGGTTCAAGCCCTCGACCTGAAGCTGTTTGCCGAGGTCCCGGCCGACGCGCTCACGGCCGTTTGCGCGCCCTCTGGCATCAGCTCGAACGATATCGAAAAGCAGATGAACGAACAGTTTGGCGCGGTCGTGGCCAACGGGCAAGGCTCGATGAAGGGAAAAATCTTCCGCATCGCTCACCTCGGCTATTACGATTTCACGGACATGGTTGGCTTGATCGCCGCGCTGGAGCTGGTTCTGACCAGCCTGGGCTATTCCTGCAATCTGGGCGCGGGCGTGCGCGCCGCGCAGAACCGCTTCATCGAATTGGTTGCCTCCGTGCGGGAACCTGCTTCCCGATAGGCCCGATCGGGTCTGGAAGGAGGCCGTGCTCCGCGTCAGTTGCCGGTCTGCGTCTTTACCGCGAAGAAGTTGTACAGCCCGCCGAACAGCAGGCCGCCCACCGCGCCGTCCGCCAGGCCGTAGCCTGTCCCGACGAGCAGGTCCGGCAGGGTGCGGGACATATGATAGCCCGGATAGACCGAACTCATCGTCATCAGAAAGTGCTCGCCGAACGGCGGCAGAATCAAGTTCATGACTCCGGTCAGAAAAATCCCGTACACGCCCCACACCAGCGCGGCGGCCAGCACCACCGATTTGAGCGACAGTCGCATGTTGGTTCCTCCTATACCCGTAGACTTTCCGGTGGTGATTGTACCCGCTTTTGGCCTCCGTCCGAAAATCTGATAGCATGACGAGCGGAGGAACTATGTCCATCACCAGACTAGGGAAGCGCCGCCAGGTGGTGATCCCCAAAGCGATCTGCGAAGCAACGGGACTGCGGGAAGGGGACTTCGTCGAGGTGACGAGTCGCAATGGCCGGATCGTGATCCAATCCCCCAAGTCGGTTGATTTGGAAGATACTTTGACGCCCGAAGAAGAAGAAATGGTCCGTAGGGGCGAGGAACAGCTTCGAAGAGGAGAGTACGTCACGCTAGAAGAACTGGAACATGACCTGGAGCGTTCGGCTCGCAAAAGAAGCCGCAAATCAGCTTAAGGAACTTCCCCCAGATCGCCAAGAATTTGTTCTGAGTCACCTTCGAGCGATGAAGGACGATCCCTTTAGCGGGGATCTGGTGCGGCTGAAGGGACAACAAGGGAAAGGGCGATTTCGAAAGCGGGTCGGTCGCTACCGCCTGATCTTTACTCCCTATTATTCCGAGCACATGATTGAAATTTCACAGATTCTCATTCGGAGCGAAAAGGCCTACCGCTAACAAATCGCTTTCAGGAACATTGCGCAATGCAAGAAACATCGGCCTTCCGAACCAAGCGTCGAAAAAGAATTCCACGCGAGGATGAAATTTCGGTACTATAATGCCGCTTCGATTCCACGAGCAGAACTTTCGGCAAGGGACAAAGCGGCAGGAGAGCAACGAACATGGCAGACAAGCAGCAGGAACGGGCGCGCGCCGTGGATTTGGCGATGGCGCAGATCGAGAAGCAGTTTGGCAAAGGCTCCATCATTCGTCTGGGGACGAAGGAGGTCGTGCCGGTTACAGTCATCCCGACGGGGGCGCTCTCCTTTGACTATGCCTTGGGCGTGGGGGGGATGCCCCGGGGGCGCGTGGTCGAGATCTTCGGGCCGGAAGCGAGCGGCAAAACCACTCTGGCGTTGCAGGTGATCGCCGAGGCCCAAAAGCAAAAGGGAACGGCTGCTTTCATTGACGCCGAACACGCACTCGACCCCGGCTACGCGAGGAAGCTGGGCGTGGACGTGGACAATTTGCTGCTCTCGCAACCCGACTATGGCGAGCAGGCCCTGGAGATTACCGAAGCCCTGGTGCGCTCGGGCGGCATTGACGTGGTGGTGGTGGACTCGGTGGCCGCGCTCGTGCCCAAGGCGGAACTCGACGGCGAGATGGGCGACTCGCACATGGGGCTGCAAGCACGCCTCATGTCCCAGGCCCTGCGCAAGCTGACCGGGATCGTCTTCAAGTCGAACACCTGCCTGATCTTCATCAACCAGATCCGCGAAAAAATCGGCGTGATGTTCGGCAATCCCGAGACCACCACCGGCGGGCGCGCGCTCAAGTTCTATTCTTCGGTCCGCGTGGACGTGCGCCGCATCGCCGCCATCAAGGAAGGCGACCGCGTGGTCGGCAGCCGGACCAAAGCCAAGGTGGTGAAGAACAAAGTCGCCGCCCCCTTCCGCGAAGCGGAGTTCGACATTCTGTATGGCGAGGGAATCTCGAAAGAAGGCGACCTGCTGGACCTCGGAGCAGAACATCGCCAGATCGAAAAAAGCGGCGCGTGGTTCTCCTACCAGGGCGAGCGCATTGGCCAGGGCAGGGAAAACGCCCGCGCCTTTCTCAAAGAGAATCCCGACATTTGCGCGCGGCTGGAAACAGAATTGCGCGCGGCTCTCGGCTTGCCGAAGGTGCCGGGTCAGGAGGCGCCTCCCGCGCAGCCGAGCGTGGTGCGCAGCCGGGCGGTTTCCGGTTGATCCGCCGCCCTCCGGATTCCCAGTAACATGGGGCGGGCCGGCTTCCGATACTCTAAAAGAAGCATTCCCGTCCAGTAACTAAATTGGAACATGCGGGAATGGATACCCGTCCAAACCAATGTCCCTGTGCTTTTTGGCGCATCGGGCCGGTTCGCAAGAAGTTCGCCGAAAATCACTTTTGCGCTGGATTTTTGATCCGATAATAAGAGAGAATAGGCTCCACGCGGAAGCTGAACGGGTGACGGCGCTTCCGCAGAGGGGAGCGGAAAGACTAAGTTCAGGATGATGAGGAACCGGTTAGCCTTACTGTTGTGGATGACGGTCGCTTCCCTCTTGCTGGGGGTGCTGGCTGTCCCGGTCGTCGCGCAGAAGAGCAAAGTCATCGCCCGGATCGTTTCTGCTCAATCCACCGCTTCCGCGACTCGCTCCGCCAAGACCCAGCCCCCGAAGGCAACACCCCGGCGACCAACGCGCTCCGCACGGAGACCGGTTCGGAAGGCGCTTCCTCCCGTGGACCCGACGGTAGGGGATGACCCGAGCCGCGACGATCCCATCGTCCGCGCGGCGGCTGTGGCGGCGCTGGAAAACCGCAATGCCGCCCTGGTCGGAGTGGATCCGAACACCGGGCAAATCCTGACGATCGTCAATCAGAAACTGGCTTGGGAGAGCTACCAGCCGTGCTCGACCTTCAAGCCCGCGGTGGCATTGGCGGCGCTGGAGGAGGGGCTGATTGAGAACGACCGAACCCGCCTTCAACTGGGCCGCCGCTGGTATCTCGATCTGACCAAGAGCCTCACCCTTTCCAACAATCTTTACTTTGAAAAGCTGGGGCGGCTCCTGGGACTCGCCAAGTTGCGCGAATATGCCGAACGATTTGGGTTCGGAGAGCTGGCTAGTTGGGGGCTTCCCGACGAACCCCGCGGGGCGTTGCCCACCAAGGCTCCTCCCGCAGCGCGCGGCGGCGTGGGAAAAGTCGCCAGTTTTGGCGAAGGAATCGAGCTGACCCCGTTGCAACTGGCTTCCTTCATCAGCGCGGTCTCGAATGGGGGCACGCTCTTTTATCTGCAATACCCGCAGGACGAGGAGCGCTTTGAGCCGATGGTGAAGCGCCGCCTGGAGATCGGTCCCTGGTTGTCGCCGGTGCGCCAGGGGTTGGAAGAGGCGGTTGTTTCCGGCACCGCCCGTCAGGCGCGGCAACCCGATCAGACCATCCTCGGCAAGACCGGGACCTGCTCCCAGCACGGCGTCCGGCTCGGCTGGTTCGCCGGATACAGCCAGAAAGAGGGCGGGTTGGCGGTGGTCGTCCTGATGCACGGCGGATGGATTGCTTCCGGCTCGCACGCGGCGGAACTCGCCGGGCGCTTCTACCGAAAACTTGCGGACCAGAATTATCTGGCGCGGTCCACCCACACGGATTTGCCGGGGGCGCTCCCGGCGGCGATTCAGCTTCCTCCTCTCCCGTAGCGCGCGCTTCTGCTTTCTCCCACTCGCAGTCCCCGGTATAATCGTTTGTTTGGTAGTGTCGCAATTTGAGCAAGGGGCTGATTTTCTGTAGCCCAGGCCTTCAGGCCTGGGTTGGCGATCACAACCGATTCGCTGGGAGCCCCGTTCACGGAGCTTGTCCTGAGCGAAGTCGAAGGGCTTCCGTCTTGTGGTTGGGCTGCTCGCTGCCAATCAAAGCCCCCTAAAGGGGGCTGCGTGTTCCGGTGGCACAGGAACCGAGGCGTAAACGCCTGGGCTAGAGAAAAGATCGGCGAACATACCTTTGCGCAAACGGAGACACTACCCGTTAGTTTGGTGGGATGATGGGAGGAGCCTTTCATGCGTTGGCATCAATTAGCGGAACGGGTGTTAGAAGGGCAGGCGATCGCGCGCGCGGAGGCGCTCGACGTGCTGGCTGTCCCGGAAGAAGAGTTGCTCGATTTGGTTTCCGCCTGCTACCGGGTGCGGCGGCATTACCACGGCAAGCGCGTCAAGCTCAACATGCTGATCAACGCCAAGAGCGGCCTCTGCGCCGAGGACTGCGGCTACTGCTCGCAATCCATCGTGGCCCACTCCGGCGTGGACCGCTATCCGCTGCAATCGAAAGAAGTGTTGCTGGAAGGCGCGCGGCAGGCCCTGGCCGTCAACGCGCATACCTACTGCATCGTGATCAGCGGCCGCCGCCCGACCCCGCGCGAACTCGACCACGTCATTGCCGCCGTGCGCGAGATCAAGCAACAATATCCCTTGCGCATTTGCTGCTGCCTTGGCCTGCTCGACGACGCGGAAGCCCAGCGGCTCAAGGACGCCGGCGTCGAGCGCATCAACCACAACCTGAATACCTCGGAGGACCATTACGGCGAAATCTGTTCCACGCACACCTATGCCGACCGCGTGGGAACCGTCGAGGCCGTCAAGCGCGCCGGAGTTTCGTCGTGTTCCGGCGGCATTCTCGGCATGGGCGAGAGCGACGCGCAAATTGTGGACCTTGCTTTCGCGTTGCGCGAGATGGACGTGGACTCGATTCCGCTGAACTTCCTGATCCCGATTGCCGGTACGCCGCTCGGGGGCGTTGAATACCTTACACCACAGAAATGTCTCGCTATCCTTTGCTTGTTCCGGCTCGTGAATCCGAGCAAGGAAATCCGTATTGCCGGCGGACGGGAATATCACCTGCGCTCGTTGCAGCCGCTCGGACTGTACGTGGCCGACTCGATTTTCATCGGCGATTACCTGACCACGCGCGGCGAAGTTCCCGAACAGGATTTGCGGATGCTCGAAGACACGGGCTTTGAACCGGCCTTGCCGCCGGGCTTGCAAGAAGTACCTGACTACGCGCCGGGCATCATCCCCGGCCAGCCGTTCGAGGAACAGGAAGGCGTAACGCGCGCGAGCGTGGGAAATCCTGATCTCTAGTCCCGCTCACTGCGGCGGGCAATCTGTTCGCCCGCGAACTCGATGGCTTCGATGTCTCAGAACGAGCAAACCTACTCGACCGATGCCTTTCTGCGCGAGACGCTGGACTCCCTCAAGCACGCCGGGTTGTATCGGTCATTACGGTCGCTCGAAGGCGCGCCCGGACCCCGGATCGTTGTCAACGGCCGTCCGGCCTTGCTGCTTTGTTCCAACAACTATCTGGGACTGGCGACCGACGAGCGAGTGACCCAAGCCGCGCGGGATGCGCTCGCGACCTGGGGTTGCGGCGCGACCGGCGCGCGCCTGATCAGCGGCAATCTGGAGCCCTACCGGATTCTCGAACAGGAGCTGGCCGACTGGAAAGGTACGGAAGCCGCGCTGGTCTTCACCTCCGGGTATCAGGCAAATCTCGGAACGATTCCCGCTTTGGTCGAGCCGGGCGACGCGGTTTTCAGCGATGCCCTGAATCACGCCAGCCTGATTGACGGCTGCCGTCTCTCGCGCGCCGAGGTGTTGGTTTACCGCCATTGCGACGCGGAGGACCTGGAGCGCAAGCTCGCCGCGCAAGCGGGCGCTCGCCCCTCGGCTGCGCTCCCTTCGACTACGCTCAGGGCAAGCGGGACAGGCCGCAAGCTGATCCTGACCGAATCGGTCTTCTCCATGGACGGCGATCTCGCTCCGCTTGCCGACCTGGTTTTCCTGGCGAGAAAGTATGGGGCGCTGCTGCTGGTGGACGAAGCCCACGCCACGGGGATTTTCGGGCCGACCGGCGCGGGCTTGATCGAAGACTTCGGGTTGCAGCAGCAGGTGGACATCCAGATGGGGACGTTCAGCAAGGCGCTCGGAAGCCTCGGGGGCTACATCGCCGGGAGCCGGGACCTGATCCAATACCTGATCCAGCGCGCGCGCAGTTGGATCTTCAGCACGGGCCTGCCCCCCGCCGTTCTGGCGGCTTCGACCGCAGCGCTGCGGATTGCGCGGCAGGAACCGGAGCGGCGCGCGGCGCTGTGGCGGAACGCTCGCCACCTGCGGGATGGATTGGCGGGGATCGGCTTCGACATCGGCCCTTCGACTGCGCTCAGGACAGGCCCGGCGCAAAGCCAGATTCTCCCGTTGCGCCTCGGCGACGAGCGTCAGACGATGGCCGCCTGCCGCCTCCTGCTCCGGCAGGGCGTGTTCGTGCAAGGAATCCGCCCGCCGTCGGTCCCGCCCGGCACGGCGCGGCTGCGCATTGCGCCTATGGCTACCCATACGGAAGAAGACATCACCACGGCGCTCGCCGCCTTTCGGAAGCTTCACGCGCTGTTTGCGTCGCCGAAACGCCGGGCATCCGGACAGCCTTTCGATTCGAACTCCGTTGCCGCGATCTCCGAATGACCCCGCCGGACTCCGAACGAACTCAATCCGAGCCGCGACCGGAAGGGAGCGGGCCAGGCCGAATGACCGCGCCGGACTCCGAACAAACTCGCTGGAAAAACTGGGACCACGCCTATCTCTGGCATCCCTTCACGCAGATGCGCGAGTGGTTCGCAGAAGAGCCGCTGGTCATCGAGCGCGCCGAAGGCAACACCCTGATTGATTCCGACGGCAACCGCTACTTCGACGGCGTGTCGTCGCTCTGGTCGAACGTCCACGGCCACGGGCGGCGGGAGATCGTCGAGGCGATCCGCGTGCAACTGGATGCTGTGGCGCACACCACGATGCTCGGCCTGACCCACGTTCCCGGCACTGTCCTGGCGAAGCGGCTGATCGAGGCGGCCCCGCCGGGCCTCGAACGCGTTTTCTATTCCGACTCCGGGGCCACGGCGGTTGAGATCGCCCTGAAGATGGCGTTTGAGTATTGGCAGTTGCGTGGAGAATCGGAGCGCACTCTGTTTGTCAGTCTGGCGGAATCCTATCACGGCGACACGATTGGCGCGATGAGTGTGGGATACTCCGAAGCCTTTCACAAACGCTACCGCCCGCTCTTGTTCCCGTGCCTGCGCATCGCGCCGCCTCATGTGTTTCGTTACTGCCGCCGCGCGAGCCCGGAGGCCGCGCTGGAGCAGGCGCTCCGGGAAGCGGAGGAAACGCTGCGCGAGAACTGGAAGAGGATCGCCGCGCTGATCGTGGAACCGCTGATGCAGGGCGCGGCCGGCATGTGGGCCCATCCGGTCGAATATGTGAAGGGTCTCCACCGGCTCTGCCGCGAATACAACATCCTGTTCATTGCCGACGAAGTGGCGGTGGGATTTGGACGCACCGGAAAACTCTTCGCCTGCGAGCACGCTGGAGTCACCCCGGACCTGATGTGTCTGGGGAAGGGAATTTCCGGCGGCGTGTTGCCGCTGGCCGCAACGCTGGCCACGCCGGAAATCTTCGAGGCGTTTCTCGGCGAATACGAGGAGCGCAAGACGTTCTTCCACGGGCATACCTACACCGGCAACCCTCTGGCCTGCGCCGCCGGAATTGCCTCGCTCGACCTATTTCTGAAAGACAATACGCTGGTGCAAATGGCTCCTCGCATTGAGCTGCTGCGCGATCTGCTCCGCCCGTTGAGCGAACTCGATCACGTCGCCGACATTCGCCAGTGGGGATACATGGTGGGAATCGAATTGGCCGAGGATGTTCCGTCGCGCCGTCCGTACCCGCCCGGCCAACGCATCGGGAAGCAGGTGATTTTGGAAGCGCGCAGGCGCGGCTTCCTGCTGCGGCCCCTGGGCGACGTCATTGTCCTGATGCCGCCGCTTTCCACGACGGAAGAAGAATTGAGACGGTTGGTCGCGGTGACAGCGGAGTCCATTCAGGCGGTGACGCAGAAATCCGAGCCGCGCGCGTAAGCAAGCGGGCACCGGGACTCGGGAATCCCGAACCCCGAATGCCGAGTCCCGAATCGAGAGACATGGCAGTTCAACTTCGCGGCGTGCTGATTACCGGGACCGACACGGGGGTGGGGAAGACCTTTGTCGCCTGCGGCATTGCCGGGGCGCTGCGGCGGCGAGGGTTTTCGGTGGCCCCGTTCAAGCCGGCGGAAACCGGCTGTGTCCGCGACGAGAAATCGCAGCGGCTTGTTCCGGCGGACGCGGAGTTGCTTCGGCAGGCGACTGGGACGGCGGCCTCGCTCGAAACGATCTGCCCCTACCGGTTTGCGCCTCCGGTCGCGCCGTGGGTTGCCGCCGAGCAGGCGGGCGTTCCGATTGACCCGCAGCGCCTCGAACAGTGCTACCGCGAACTGGCGGCTTCGCACGACATTGTGTTGGTTGAAACCGCGGGCGGCATTTTGGTGCCTCTGGGGGAGAACTTCCATTACGCGGACCTGGCGCGGCTGCTCCACCTTCCGGTCCTGGTCGTGATCGGGTCGAAATTGGGAGCGATCAACCACACGCTGCTTACTCTCGAATTGCTCCAGAGCGCAGGTCTCACGACGGTTGCCTGTGTCCTCAACCATCCCAATCGGGAAATGGACTCGGCCATTGCAACCAATGAGCACACGCTGCGGCGTCTGGTGCGAGCGCCACTGTACGTTGTTGCAAATCATATTGACGGCAACCTGCCCTGGGACAATTCCGGATTTGACGCGCTGGCGTCGGAGGTGGCGCGGTGCTGAATGCCGCGTTGCGGCGAAGCGCGACGCTGTTGTAGCATGGCGGAACAGAGAGGGTAGCCACGGCACGTTGTTTTGTGCCATGGGTTCTTTCAGAGATCAGCATGAAGCCAGAGCGAATCACTCGCGAGCAGGCGCGACGTTTTTATCGGGAAGCCCTCTCGACCGTAGGCGAGGCGGCCTCGGCGGCGCGCTTCCGCAAGCATCCCGACAAGGTGGTGACCTACGCCATCCAGCGCGTCATCAATTACACGAACATTTGCAACGCCTACTGCTCCTTCTGCTCGTTCTACCGCGCGCCGGGGCATCCCGAAGGGTATCTGCTCTCGGGCGAGGAAATTTTCCGCAAGATCGAAGACGGCATCGCGGGCGGCGTGACGGGCATCCTCCTTCAGGGGGGTGACCACCCGGAACTCACCATCGAGTATTACGAAACGCTGCTCCGCGCCATCAAGCGGCGCTACCGCGTGGACTGCCATTGCTTCTCGGCGGCGGAAATTACGAACCTGGCGCAAGTTTCCGGGATCGGGATCGCAGAGGCGATTGCCCGCTTGAAGGACGCGGGCCTCGATTCCATTCCCGGAGCCGGCGCGGAGATTCTGGACGATGAGATCCGCGACCGCATCAGCCCGATGAAGCTCAAGACGGCGGAATGGCTCGCCGTGCATCGCGCGGCGCATCGGCTGGGCCTGCCGACGACCGCCACGATGGTGTTCGGTTTCGGCGAGACGCTCGATCACCGGCTGAACCATCTCGACCGCCTGCGCGAGTTGCAGGACGACACCGGCGGCTTTGTC
>MEKR01000170.1:500-23833 GCA_001767035.1 Acidobacteria bacterium RIFCSPLOWO2_02_FULL_61_28 | reverse complement strand
TTCCGTTTCGCTCGACTCCACTACCCTGCAACCCTCTTTCTTTTCTCCCCGTTGCAAAGAACCATTTTTGAGACCAGTTCGAGTTTGCAAACAGTGCCCAAACTGGCGGACTTGCTAAACGATCCGAGCAATCTCAAAGACCTGCCCCCAGAGGCGATTCCGATTCTCCGGGCGGAGTTGGCGAAGCTGGACAGCCTCTTGCTAATGCGGCTCACGCTGCCACAAGGGAACGGCCAGGGGCAAGCTGACGGGGACCGCTTGCTGGTAGTTGGAGAGACAGCACGGAAGTTGGGGACCTCAAAGGATTGGCTTTACCGGCACGCGGATACGCTGCCTTTCACCGTGAGGGTCGGGACAAAGCAGGTGAGATTTTCTGAGGCCGGAATAGACCGCTTTATCAGGGGGCGGGCGGGGCGATAAAAAGGGCTTGACATAAGGATATATAAATATCTATAATGCTGGCATGGGAAACAAATCTGAACGAGGAAGGAAACCGAAGATGCGAGAACGGAAAATGGTTAAGACTTCCTTATCCCTGCCAGAAGATGTATGGAAAGCGGCTCGGATCAAGGCAATCGAGAGAGGTGTTGACGCCCAGGACATTGTAGCTGAGGCTCTGGAGAAGTACCTGGGGAAAGGCGGTGTCAAATGAGGGGAACGGGAAGGATTTTCAAACGGCCCAATAGCTCAAGCTGGTGGATTGCATACTGCCATCGCGGGAAGGAAATCCGGGAATCCGCCGCTGACGCAATCAAAGAAGCCGCCTCAAAGAAACGCGGGAAGTTTTCCGATGAGGATGCTCGGAAGGCGGCAGACAGGTTGCTAAAAAAGCGACTCGATGAAATCGGCGCGGATTCGCTCGGCCTGAAAGCCTTTGTCGGTCCGCAACAGGACCGCATTCTGGAAAACGAACTGTTTGGACGCGCTGCAAGCCGATCTGAAGCTCCGACAGGTTCGGAGCCTTGACAGAATTCTATCTCACCTGAAGCGAGTACGGGAAGCCTTTGGAGATCGGCGGGCCATGGACATTAGAACCGAGACGGTTGACCGCTATATCGAATCCCGCCTGTCAGAGAAAGAGGCTCCGGCTCCGGCCACAGTGAACCGGGAAACCGGCTTGCTGGCCCAGGCATTTAAGCTGGCAGTCGAGCGCCAGCGAATCAGCGCAGCCCCGAAAATTCGCAAGCTCTCGGAGAAGGGCAACGCCCGGCAGGGATTTTTCGAGAAGGCCGGTTTCGAGAAGGTGGTTAACTCACTGCCCGACTACCTGAAGGGCTTCGTTCAATTCGGGTATTACTCCGGTTGGAGGCGCGGGGAAATTCGTTCTTTGAAATGGACGGACGTGGATATGCTCGGCAAGATAATCCGGTTGCGGCCCGAAAACTCCAAGACGAACGAAGGCCGCGTACTGGCCCTGGAAGGCGAGCTTTGGAACGTGATTACCCGACAGTGGGCTTTGCGGGAATACCGGAAGGCAGACAAGACAGTTGGCTTTTCCCTGTACGTCTTCGGGCGGAGAGGCGGGCCAATCGGGGACATTCGCAAGTCGTGGGATGCAGCGTGTAAGGAAGCCCAGGTGGGAGGCAAGCTCTTTCACGATCTGCGGCGTACAGCCGTTAGAAACATGGTCCGGGCTGGTGTCCCTGAGCGAGTGGCAATGTCCATCTCAGGGCACAAGACGCGGGCCATCTTTGACCGCTATAACATCGTCAGCGAAGACGATCTCAGGAAGGCTGTGGAACGTACGCAAGCCTACCTGAGCGCCGCTCCGAAGCAGGACAACGTAACAGCCTTCCCGGAGAGTAAGCCGGAGGCAAAGGAAGTGGCCGTTTCGTGATCGTCCCCGCCACAATTCGGACAGTTTTCGGACACTTGCACTATCGTCGTGCAATCCCGCCCAGAACCGATTCCCGCCAAGCGATTGAAATACCAAAGAAAAAGAATGGCTCCTCAGGTAGGACTCGAACCTACAACCCTCCGGTTAACAGCCGGATGCTCTGCCATTGAGCTACTGAGGAGTGGCAAGCCCCTGCGGGACTCAGCTATTTGGATAACAGGTGGGAGTGGTCTCTGTCAAGTTGCCTTTGCAGTGGTAGTGGGATAATCCGGGCACGAAAATAAAAATGAAAAGGAGGGGGTTCGGTTGGAGACGAATGGGTGTATACTCCTTTTCTGACGGGAGTCTGTGTGGGAATTCCGGCAAAAATGAGAAGACGAGGGTCGGGGAAGTCGCGTGGTTGTATGCTCTTATCCGCTGAAAGTTCAAGCTGGAAAGGGCGGTTCTCGCGGTTCTGTGACCGCTTCTAGCAGTGTGATTGGGTGACCATTGCTCTTTATTCTCAAAATTCAGGATATAAGTTAAGGAAAGAAAGTTCTGTCAAAAGGGGGAAACATGCCAAGGAAATTCCATACCAGGGATCAAGCTTGGAAACAGCTTCGAGTCATTTCTTTGCTGATAGGGATGGCGGGGGTCGCCTCCTTCGCTCTGGCGCAACTGCCGACCGCCACGATCCTGGGAGTGGTGCGGGACGCCAGCGGAGCCGTCGTGCCGGGCGCGACGTTGACAGCGCGCAACGTGGAGACCGGGCAGTCACGATCGGCGGTCAGCGGCGGGGACGGCTCCTATCGGTTTTCCGCCTTGCCGGTGGGCAGCTATGAGGTACGAGTATCGCAATCCGGCTTCCAGGCGGCGGTGCGCAGCGGGTTGAGGCTGAGAGTGGGCCAGGAGGCGGTCGTGAACTTCGCTCTCCAGGTGGGGGCCGTGGAGCAGACCATCGCGGTGACAGCGGAAGCTCCGTTGGTGAACACCACCAGCGGCTCGCTGGGGAGTTTGGTGGACGAGCAGAGCGTATCCGACCTGCCCCTGAACGGCCGCAACTATATTGATTTGACCTTTCTGCAACCCGGGATTGCGGAAAGCAAGAACATGACCAGCGGAGGGACCTTCGTCGGACAATGGTTTAGCAGCAACGGAGCGCCGCTCCGGTCCAACACCTTCATGCTGGACGGGGCCGTCATGAATAGCTTATTAGGCGCCGCCGCGAGCTCGGTTGCCAACAACACGCTGGGGATTGAAGGCATCCGGGAGTGGCGCATGGTCACCAATACCTTCAGCGCCGAGTACGGCTTGACCATGGGAAGCCAGATGGAGATCGTCACCAAGAGCGGGACCAACGACTTTCACGGAACGCTCTTTGAATACCTGCGCAATAGCGCCCTGGACGCCCGCAATTTCGCTGACTATACCTCCCCGCGCCGTCTGCCGCCGTTCACGCGGAACAGCTTTGGGCTCTCCGTGGGCGGTCCGGTAAAGCAGGACAGAGTGTTCTTCTTCACCACCTACGAAGGGCTGCGGGAGCGACGGGGAGTCAGCACGGTTGCCAATGTCTTCCCGGACAGGTGCAGGCAGGAACCCCTTCCCGGGGGCTGCCGGTTCGATGGAGGAACCCAGATTGCGCCGGTCATCAAACCGGTGTTGGGGCTGATTCCGCGCGCCAATCTGCCGGGCGACCAATTCGGCTTCACCTTTAACCAGCCGACCGCGGAGGACTACGGACAGGCACGGATAGATCTGACCATCTCGGACTCGGACAGCATGTTTGGCCGCTACACCGACACGGAGGGCCGACAGGTCAAAACCCTCAGCTTCCCTGGGTTCGTAACGGACCGGTTCAGCAAGAACCAATATATTACCGTGTCGGAATCCCACGTCTTCTCGCCAACCCTGCTGAACACCTTCCGGTTCTCTTTCAGCAGGACGGATGTCGTCCTCAGCTCTCCTACCGATGTTCGGAGCCCCGAGTATATAGCGGGCAAGGGGCTTGGCGTCTTCAATCTCCCGATCGGGGAATTTGGGCCGCGGTTCAGCACCCCGCTGCTCCAGAACCAAAGGATCTTCGCCTTTAGCGACGATCTGTTTTACACCCGGGGAGCGCACTCGCTGAAGTTCGGAGCCCTCATCAACCGCTACCACCGACCCGCCATCCTGGGCGCGGCCAGCGTGGGAATGGCAATTTTCCCGACCCTAAGCCATTTCTTGTCGGGCACGCCGGTTGTAACCGTCGCAAGGGCGACGGGTTCCATTCTGGATAACGAGTGGCGTCTAAACTCACTGGGATTTTACGTGCAAGATGACATCCGGGTACGGTCCAATTTCACCTTGAATTTGGGGCTGCGCTATGAATTCATCACAACTCCGTATGAGAAAAATGGGAATGGGGGAGCCGTCCGGGATCCTTTGCACGATGCGTTGCCCACCTGCGCCGACCCGGCTTGCCTACAGGCCGATGATCCGGGAAAGCCGTTTGAAAACCCGTCGCTGCGCAACTTCAGTCCCCGGGTCGGCCTGGCCTGGGACGTGAGGGGAGACGGCAGAACGGCCCTGCGGGCCGGCGCCGCCCTACTCTATGATGTCGCCACTTTTGGTACCGCGATGTTCTCGCTTGGGTGGCCCTACTCCTCCGTCGCCAGATTTCCAGGAGGTCCCTTGGTGCTTCCGCTTACCTTCCCGCCAGCGAACAGCCCGGCAGGAAAAGGAGGACCGGGCGGGCCGGAGTTTAATCTGAAGCAACCCTACAGCATCCAGTACAATTTTTCGGTGGAGCAGGAATTGCCCTGGAATCTAGGCCTGACGGCGTCTTATGTGGGTAATCGGGGCATCCACCTGTACCACCGGTACGATGCCAACCCCGCCATCCCGGCGGGTACGCCCGGAGTGGATGCCGGCGGGAATCGGGTCTGCCTCGACCAGGGGCCGGTTGCGTACAACCCTACCGGGCCGAAGTGCTGGACTGGCAGGGAACCTCTGTCGAACCGAGCCTGGGTGGATGGCTCGATGTTGGCGGCGGCCTCCAACTCCTGGTATAACGCCTTCCAATTCCAAGTGCGAAAGCGCATGAGCCGTGGGTTGCAGTTCCAGAATTCCTATACGTTTTCCAAGTCCATTGATGAGGGACAAGGCTTCACCGACGCCGAGAACACCACCAGCCATTTCTTCGGGGCCGATGCGTTCAACCGGCGATATAACAAGGGAGTGTCCCAGTTCGATGTGAGGCATAACTGGGCCTTCAATGCGATCTACCGTCTGCCGGAGCTATACCCCTCGGGTGGAGGAGCGGGAGCGTTGCTGAACGGTTGGTGGTTCGCCGGCATTGTCCGGGCCAGCAGTGGCTTGCCTTTCACTCCGTCCATGGGAACCAACCGCTCGCGTTCGCAGGTAGGCGGAGGTGAAATCGGATTGGAACGGCCCGACCTTCCGGCGGGGATCAATCCGAAGGACCTCACTTCCGGCACGTCGCGCGGCTGCGACCACATCCCCGCCGGGACTCCGGTGGGCACGCCCGATCTATGGTTCGACCCCTGCCCGTTCACGCTTCCGCCGAGCGGGTTCTTAGGAACGGCGGGACGGAACATTCTGCGAGGCGACGGCTTGGTCAATCTGGATTTTACGATCGCCAAGGATACGGCATTGGGATTCCTCGGAGAAAACGGGAGGCTGGAGTTTCGCGCGGAGTTCTTTAACATCTTCAACCACCCCACTTTCCGCACTCCCGAGATCGGGCTCGCGGACACGCCTCGGGAAGCTCTTATCTTCGGGGGCGCCCCCGCGGCGCTGGGGCAACCAGACACGAGGGAGCCACGGCTTCCTAGCGTGGGAAAACTCAACGGCAGAACCTTCGAATCGCGGGAGATCCAGTTATCCCTGAAGGTGAGGTTTTAGGAGGCTGCTGGAGAAAGCTGGATCAATCGGTCACTCCCAATTGCGGCTCGGAATGGGCGTGTTGATTGGACAGCCCTTCCCGAACCGCGAGCCGCTGGGACAATCCGGACACGAAGAATAAAAAGGAGGGGTTCGGCTAGAGACGAATGGGTGTATACTCCTTCCCACCGGAAGTCCGTGTGGAATTTCCGGCCAAACTGAGAAGAAGGGGTTCGGGGAAAACGCGTGGCTGTAGGCTCTTTCCCGCCGAAAGTTCAAGCTGGAAAGGGCGGTTCTCGCGGTTCTGTGACCGCTTCTTGCAGTGTGATTGGGTGACAATTGCTCCTGATTCTCAAAATTCAGGATATAAGTAACGTAAAGAAAGTTATGTCAAAGGGGGGGGACATGCCAAAGAAAATCTATACCTGGGATCAAGCTTGGAAACAGCTTCGCGTCTATTTGTTGCTGGTAGGGATGGCGGGGGTCGCCTCCTTCGCTCTGGCGCAACTGCCGACCGCCACCATCTTGGGAGTGGTGCGGGACGCCAGCGGGGCCGTCGTGCCGGGCGCGACTTTGACGGCGCGCCAGGTAGAGACCGGGCAGACCCGAACGGCGGTCAGCAGCGGGGACGGCTCCTATCGGTTTTCCGCCTTGCCGGTGGGCAGCTATGAGGTTCGCGTAGAGCAATCCGGGTTCCAGGCGGCGGTGCGCAGCGGACTGACGCTGACGGTGGGCCAGGAAGCGGTCGTCAATTTCACCCTGGAGGTAGGAGCGGTCACGCAGACGGTCGCGGTGACGGGGGAGGCCCCGCTGGTGAACACCACCAGCTCCTCGCTGGGTGGGGTGGTTAGCGCGGCCCTCGTGGCCGACCTGCCCCTGAATGGCCGCAACTACATTGATCTGACCTTTCTCCAAGCCGGGGTCTCGAGAAACGAAAACACCACCTCCGGTGGGACCTTCGTAGGTGCTTGGTTTAGCAGTAACGGAGCGCCGCTCCGGTCCAACACCTACATGATCGATGGAGCCGTCATGAACAACGTAGGAGGCGGCACCTCCAGTTCCATAGCCAATACCACGCTGGGGATCGAAGGCATCCGCGAGTGGAAGGTCGTCACCAATACCTTCAGCGCCGAGTATGGTTTGACCATGGGAAGCCAGATGGCGATTGTTACCAAGAGCGGGACCAACGCCTTTCACGGATCGGTGTTTGAGTACCTGCGCAACAGCGTCCTGGACGCACGCAATTTCTTCGACTACACCACGGCAGTCACCCCGGGTCGTCTGCCGTCATTCAAGCGGAACAACTTTGGAGCCTCCGCGGGCGGAGCCATAAAGAAGGACAAGCTGTTCTTCTTTGGCACCTACGAGGCGCTGCGGGAGCGCTTCGGACAAACCACCATTAACATCACCATACCGAACAATTGCAGGACGGAACCCCTTCCCGCAGGCTGCCGAACCGATAACGGCAGCACCATTGATCCGAGGACCAAGCCTTGGGTGGCGCTGTTTCCGCTCTCCAATCTGTCGGGAAACCGGATGACCTTCCCCTTCAACAAGCCGACCACGGAGGACTACGGGCAGGGGCGCGTGGATTACTCCATTTCGAGCAATGATACTTTGTTTGGCCGGTACACCGAGGACAACACCGTACAGGCAGCAGCCCTTGGCTACCCCGGGTTCAATGTGGACCGGTTCAGCAATGGCCGGTTTCTGACCGTGTCGGAAACCCACATTTTCTCGGCGACCGTGCTGAATACGGCCCGGTTCTCCCTCAGCGACACAAAGCAGACCCTCTTCTCTCCCACGAGTATTCAGGGCCCCCAATATGACTTAGTGCCCGGCAAGGGGTTCGGAACCATTACGGGATTCACGGAATTTGGTGTGCGCCCCAGCACCCCATTACGCCAGAACCTGGTTGTCTACTCCTGGAGCGACGACGTGTATTACACCAAGGGAGCTCACTCGCTGAAGTTCGGCGCTCTCATCAACAACTATCATCCGATCAACACATCGGGAGGAAGCAGCTCAGGTCAAATCACCTTCACTACCATTAGCAACTTCCTCAGTGGCAACGCGAGTCGTTACGTGGGAAAGACGGTGGACTCGATCCTGGACGCCGAATACCGCCACGATTCGCTGGGTTTCTATGCTCAGGATGATTGGAAGGTGAGTTCGCGCCTGACCTTGAATCTCGGACTGCGCTATGAAACTTTGATCAGTCCACGCGAGATTTTTGGCCGCGGGTCTTCCATTCGCAATCTTCTGGTCGATGCGAAACCCACCTGCGCCGACCCTCGATGCCTTCAGGCCGACAATCCCGGAAGGCTGTTTATTAACCCGTCTCGGCTCAACTTCAGCCCGCGGGTTGGCTTCGCCTGGGACTTATTCGGAACTGGACAAACCGCCATCCGGGGCGGCTCCGCCATTTTGTATGACATCGCCTCATACGGTACCGGAATTGGAGGACTGGGGTGGCCATACTCCGTCACCGTGAACAGCCCTTCTGCAACGGCCGCTGCCGCCTTTACGCTCCCGCTAACGTTGCCCCTGACCGGGAATATATCGGCCGGTGGCATTGACTATAACCTGCAGCAGCCCCACAGCTTCCAGGCCAATTTATCGGTGGAGCAGGCGTTGCCTTGGAACATGGCTCTCAACGTGACCACCGCCTATACGCGGGGTATCAATTTGTACCGCCGAACCGAGGGGAACCCCACAACCCCCTTGGGTACGCCCAGCGTCGTCAACGGGGTAAACACTTGCCTCAGCACGGGAGCGACTACGTTCAATCCCACCGGGACGCATTGCTGGCTGGCCACAGACACCCGTCGTCTGAATCTCGCTTGGGGAACCGCCAACCGCTTGGTGGCGGATTCCAATTCCTGGTATAACGGGCTGCAAGTCGGGCTGAGAAAACGCATGACCCACGGCTTCCAGTTTGAGATGAACTATACGTACTCCAAGGTCATCGATGAGACGCAAGGCATCATCGACGCCGAAAACACCGCCAGCCATCCCGCCGCCTCGGATCCCTGGAACCGGGGAAGGGATCGGGGGCCGAGTTCCTTCGATCTTCATCATAACTGGTCGTTCAATACACTCTACGCTTTGCCGCGGATCTCCAACGCGAGCGGAGTGGTCGGAGGACTGGTGAACGGCTGGCGGCTGGGCGGCATTATGCGTGTCCGCACAGGCTTCCCTTTTTCTCCCGTGTTGAACGCCAACCGCTCGCGTTCCTTGACACTGAACGGCCCCGGCGGGTTGGATCGGCCCGACTTCCTTCCCGGGGTCGTGGCTGGGGACCTCACCAGCGGCACGTCGCGCGGCTGCCTCAACCCCAATGGAACGACGTTCGTCGCCGCTGGAACGCCGGTGGGTACGCCAGATCTGTGGTTCGATCCCTGCGCGTTCGCTCTTCCGTCGGCCGGGTTCCTTGGAAACGCGGGGCGAAATTCCATGCGGGGCCCCGGTTTGTCCAACGTGGATTTTTCCATCTCCAAAGACACGCCGCTCAAAATGCTGGGTGAGGCTGGAAGACTGGAGTTTCGCATGGAAACCTTCAACCTCCTGAACCATGCCAACTTCGCCACTCCGGAGGTAGGAGTCGCGGACACAGCTAACGCAGCCGTTATTTTCCCCGGCAGTGCCACTGCGGCAACAGAGCAACGGCTTCCTTCCGTGGGACAAATCCTCAAGACCTCCACTCAGTCGCGGGTGATTCAGTTCGCGCTGAAGCTGTTGTTCTAGGTAGTAGTCGTAGCCACGGCACGATTTTCGTGCCGTGGGTTTTTCTTTCACGGTTGGTTTATAGCGCCGGCTCCGCCAGCCCCGGAGGGGCGAAAGACATTCTAAATTTACAGACGCTTTCCATGGGTTCTTTCGCCCCTGCCGGGGCTTGTGGCGTGAAACGCTCGGTTCCCTGGGCTTGCGCCCGGGACTAGAATCTATCGCGCCTCCCTTCGGCAAGCTCAGGTCAGGCCGGCGCTGTAATGTTGAGGAATCATAATGCAATCGAAGAGACTGCTGGTAGTAAGGCCAGCAGACGATTGTTCGGGAGACACAGATATGAACAATTTTGGTAAGAAGGTTCGTATGGTCCTTTTCCTGGCCGCCCTTATGTGCAGCTATCCCGCGTTTACAGGGCCGGCCGCAGCGCAAAACGCTCCCTCCCAGAGTGCCTGGAATATGGAATCCGTCGGCGCCGCTCAGAACAATGGGCGGGTGGATGTGGGGGCTTACTCCAAACTCACCCCTTGGCCGGACAGCGACAACGGCCAGTACCTCTATTCCGGGTGTTACGATCCCTCTCCGCTGGCGACGAACCCCGGAGCAGCCCAGTGCTTCATGACGGTCAGTCTGAAGGACCCCAACAAGCCGGAGCGCCTGGCCACTGTCTACATCTATGACCTCGTGGCATCCCCTGCGCCGCCCTTGTCCCATGCCGTGTGGAAGTCTGCGGACCTGGCGTTGCTGCCGGTCAAGGCTCCTTGCGACACCTTCAAGGATCCGGCCGTGCTGGCGGGAACCAAGCGCCCCGCGTGCTGGGACCCCGGCTGGAACACGCACACGCACTACGTCGCCGAAGGCCCCGGGAAGATCCTCGCCGTCAATGAGGAACGGCGGCGCGGCGGCGGCACCACTACCCAGGCGAATTACCACGGAGTCAGCTTTTACGACGTCTCCGACCCCGCCAAGCCCGTGTTTCTCTCCCGCTGGCAAGCTCCCGTGTCCGACCCCGTGAGCGGACAGTATACCGACTCGGGCGGGACGCACCACTTCAACTTCCGGAACCAGGGCCAGCCGGGGTTCCAGTCCAACAACGACAACCGGTACCTGTTCCTCGGGACGTGGTATAAGGGGTACATCGGGATGATCCTGGTCATCCTCGACGTGCGCGATCCCCGGCGCCCCGTCGAAGCCGCGAAGTGGCATATTCCGGGACAGAGGACGCCGGAAGAAGATGCGCAGCGGAACTGGGTTCACCAGGGCAATTTCAGCAGCCCCGTCCGGACGGACCCCGCGACGGGCAAGCTGACCAAGCACGTGGCGATGCACTACCCCGCGGTCTATGGGAACATCGCCTACCTCTCCTACCGGCAAGCCGGGTTGGTCATTTTGGACGTCGCGGACATCAGAAACCCCAAGTTCCTCTCGCGGCTCGACTACCTCGTCCCTGGCTTTGAGGACCCCACGATGCCTGAGTCCATGAAGCAGTTCCCGTTGGATACGACGGCGTTCGGCAACGCGCACTCCGCCAAGCTGGTGCCCGGCCAGCCGAACCTGCTCTGGCTCACCGACGAGTACTTTAGCTGCCCCTATGGTCACCTGCGCATGGTGGACGTGGCCGATCCGAAGAAGCCGCGCATCATCTCGCATTTCCTGTACCCTGAGAACACGGCCTGTGATCCAGCGAACCCCGGCAGGTCGGCTACTCCGGCACGATTTCCGAGGCGAGGCCCCTCGACGCACCTCGGCAATGCCCGCGATGGCCTCCTCTACCTGGCCTGGTACGGCATGTGCGCGCGGGTGATCAACATCAAGGACCCCTCCCGTCCGGTGGAGGCGGGGCGCTACACGTATCAAATTGATCCCAGCAAGCCGGAGTTTGCCGGTTGCGACACTTACGATGTGATCTTCGGGCCGAACGGATTGCTGTACGTGTCCGACGGGACGGCCGGCCTCCGCGTCGTGAAATACACGGGGGAAAGCCCTGGGGCCGCGCGCAGGCCATGACGCCGTAGTTAAAGCCTGACGGCTATTCACGAACGATCTGCAGCAACGAGAGAAGTGCTGAGCGGGCGCACCGGAACCGGCGTCGGAAATGGAAGCGACCCGGCCCCCTCAGTGCGTAAAGAAGAAGCACCCCACCTGCGGGATTTGTTCGTCGCGGTCGAAGACCTCGACCGTCCCGTCTTTCCCCTTGGCCAGCGCGAGAGGAGCGCCGTCTAAGCGGGTTGCCTGAACGGATCGGACCTTCAACAGCACCCTTCCCTTTTTCGACTCCGTAGGAACACGGAACTTCAGATACAACAGAATTCCCGGCCTCTGCGGCCTCTTGGGTGAAATGAAAACGGTGAGCACTCTGAGGTTGGGCTCCTCGGAGGCGTCCTGGATCGTTCCCCGGACATCGGCCTCCGCCAGCTCGCCCGCGAGGCCGGCATCGGCGCGCACAAACGTGAGGGCATTCTTCGGATACGTGAGTTCCGCCCGAATGGAACCCATTTGCGGCTGCTCGGCGCCGGAGAGGGTCAAGGGAATGTCAACAGGGTCGCCGGGTTTCGCCGTCGAGAACCCTGCATTGAGCGTCGGCTCCGGCCTTCGTTCCTGGGCGGCTCCGGGGGTAGATGGAAACCCCATGAGAAGTAAACTCAGCAGGAAGAATCGGGCCGGCCTGACGAGGTAAGATACACGACCAGGGGAGAACCACCGCGGTCGGTTTCCAGAAGTCACTCTCATCGTTTTCCCGCCTCCTCGTTTCATTCGGATGTCGCCAGCGCGGATTTTTCGTCTGGCTTCTGACTTCCCACTCCCTACTCCCAACTCCCCATTCCCCGC
Source organism: Acidobacteria bacterium RIFCSPLOWO2_02_FULL_61_28 (assembly GCA_001767035.1). GTDB lineage: Bacteria > Acidobacteriota > Terriglobia > 2-12-FULL-54-10 > 2-12-FULL-54-10 > 2-02-FULL-61-28. The sequence goes on along the minus strand of MEKR01000170.1, from coordinate 11,580 downwards.
CTTGTCCCGGCTCGAATTCCTGTTCCCTGTTCCCTGTTCCCTATTCCCTGTTCCCTTCACTACTCACGACTCACCATTCACCTTCTTAATCTTCTTCTTGATCTTCTTAATTCTGCCGTCCAGTTCAGCACCACGGAAATGGGGGTAGCGGATTCTTCGGAAAGGGGAAGGTCGAGCAGGAAGCGCTGGCCGTCGCCCGTGACGGCGAACTGGTCTATTGTCGGATTTACGTTGAGGCCGGTTTGGAAAAGCTCTTTCGGAGCGCCCGCCTCCAGGGTAGCCCCTCCCCTGATGGGAATGATGGGAACCGCCATCATCGTTCCATCGAGGGCAAGATAGAAAAGCTCCTTGCCATCCTTGCGCCAGCGGGGCTGCCCGCCGCCATTGGCGGAGATGCGCAGCTTCTCGCCCGGCCCCTGAAAGGGCTGGACGTAGATTTCGGGTCTTCCCGACTCCTCCGAGGAGTAAGCCAGCCAGCGTCCATCCGGGGAGACATGCGGTTCATCTTTGCGAAACGGGGATTCGAGGAGCAGCTTCGGTTTGCGATCTCCGGAAAGCGGCAACAGGGAGAATTTGGTCGTGGGAACGGTCCATCCGTAAACGATAAACTGGCCATCCGGGGACCAATCTTCGGGGTGTTTCTGTTCCTCTGATTCGAAAAGCAACTCCTCCGTACCGCTGCCGCTCAAATCTTTCCGATAAAGGCCCGGCTTTCCTTTTCGGGTGGCGTCAAGAACGATCTGGCGGCCGTCCGGCGACCAGATGGGGTTTCCTTCGGTGGACGGATCAAAAGTGAATCGCGTGAAAATCCCGCGGGATAATTCCAGCAGCCAGATGTCGGATGTCCCCGTTCCAGGAACAAGGCGCTGCACCGCCACGCGCTTCTCGTCTGGGGAAAGAGCGATGTTGCGGTAGCTCCCCGCTTCGCCTACTGGACCGAGTTTCTTCCCGTCTCGCGCAAACCAGGTGAGTTGCTCATTCGCAACGCTGCCGGTGCGATAAGCCAGGACGCCATTCTCGGAAGCGGAAAACGCTGCTCTCCCGTTGATCGCGCTAAACCGCACGCCTTCCGCGACGGGGAATGACTCGCCGGTCAGTTCCAGGCGAGCGGCATCGAAGGATTGGGCCATCAGGGTCCCCTCGCGGTGAAACAGCAAGTACCCTGGGGAGACATACGCCACGTTCGAGTTGGCGTTCAGGAGCAGCTTTCTCTCGTTGGAATCCAGGGAGGCAACATAGACCGCGTTGTTTTCCGGGTTGGAGCTGCCCGCAAAGTACAGGAAGTGTTTTCCATCCGGTAAGAAGTACGGCGAGAGGTGCGCCCGTTCCCCGCGCGAAGCGTCCCAGGCAGTAATGGCCGTGGCGGCTCCCCCGGCTGCCGAGACGCGATAAATCAGACTTCTAAGCCCAGACCCTTGTGTGAAAAGAATCACCCCTTCGCGGCTCCACGTGCCGCTTCCCCCGGGACTCACATCGCCCAAGGCTTGGGGTAGGCCGCCGGTGACGTCAATCTTTTTCAGTTTTCCCTGCGCAAAAAAAGCGAGGAAGCGGCTATCGGCAGACCAGAATGGCTGATCGGCGCCTTCCGTTCCCGGCAGCGGTTGTGCAGCTAAGGAATCCACGGGACGGACCCAGAGTTGCGGGTTTACTCCAGAGACGCCGGTTCCCACAAAAGCCAGCCTGGTCCCGTCCGGAGAAACCGTGAGAAACATCGGCGACGCAGCAAAAGTTGTTTTCTCTGGCGGCAAAACGAAGAAGCGGGCGGGGCGGACATCGGGCAGTGTTTCGCGGAAGTGTAGGAGGCTTACGACCGCTGTCGAAATGAGCAGCACAATCGCTGCCACCCATCCGAGCCGCTGGCGGACCTTGGCGCGGGCCGTCAGTGGGACAGGCATTCCTGCCTGCCCTGAGCCTGCTTCCTTAAACCACTCCAACTCTTGCCACAGATCATAGGCTGTCTGCCATCTCTCCTCGCGGTCTTTTGCCAAACAGCGCTTCACCGCGCGGTCGAGCGCGGGCGGAGACAATTTTCCTGGGGGCTTGAGGGACGACATCGGCGGCGGGTCAACTTCGAGAATCTTGGCGATCACGCTCGACTGGTTCTTGCCGTCAAACGCTTTCTTGCCCGTCGCCATCTCATAGACCACCGCGCCGAAGGCGAAGACGTCCGTGCGGCCGTCCAGTTCGTCCGTTTTGCCTTCGACCTGCTCCGGGGCCATGTATTGAAGCGTCCCGAGCAGCGTCCCGTGCTGCGTCAGCACCCCCGGCGCGGTGGGCATTTCCGATAAGGGCGTGATGGCTTTGGCCACTTCCTGCTTCAACTTCGCCAAACCGAAGTCGAGCAGTTTCGTGCTCGTTTTCGATCCTGAGCCGCTCTGCGGCACCAGCATGATGTTGCCCGGCTTGATGTCCCGGTGCGTGAAACCCGCGCGATGCGCCTTGTCGAGCGCGTCCGAAATCTCAGTCGCATACTGCAAAACCTGCTCGAGCGGCAGCGCACCCTTCTGGAGCCGCTGTGAGAGCGTCTCGCCTTCCAGGTACTCCATCACCAGATAGTCAATTCCGTCCTGGTGCCCGATGTCGTAGAGGACGCAGATGTGCGCGTGTTTCAGGTTGGCCAGGGTGCTGGCTTCGCGCTTGAACCGCTCGCGGAGGTCGGGCCGCTCGGCCAGATGCGCGGGCAAGGTCTTGATGGCGACGATCCGGTCCAGGCGCGTGTCGCGGGCCTTGTACACTTCCCCCATCCCGCCCTGGCCAATCAGGGAGATGATTTCGTGCGGACCCAGAAGCGTGCCCGGTTTCAGCGGCATGTGTTTCCCATTATACGCATCCGAGCCGCGACCGCAAGGGAGCGGGCACGAGAGCAGTGGTTAGTGAATAGTGATTAGTGGTTAGTGAAAAGCACAAGCCCGGAGTCAGAATCAAACCCAATCAGTCGTGTCATCACGATCCCGGCGGGCAGGGAGAGGAACCTGCACTTGTTGTCGTTTGCCCGCCAACGATCCGGAAACAAAAGGCTCACGGCGAAATACGCTCCTCCCCGTGGCTTGCCCGTTGCTGCGCTATTCCGCAAACATTTCCTGCAAGGCCTGCAAGACTTCCTTGATCGTGGCCGGCGATACCCGGCCAAGCTGTTTGACGAAGCGCTCGCTGTCCACCGTGCGGAGCTGGTTCAAGGCCACGAAGCCGGACCGGTTCTGAAATCGGCATGCAATCCGCCAGGGGTAGGCATGTCCGCCGGTCGTCATCGGCGCGACGATCGCCGTCCGAAGGTAGCGGTTCAATTCGTCGGGGGAGATGACGAGGCAGGGGCGTGTCTTGCGAATCTCGCTGCCCGTCGTGGGATCGAGCCGCACCAAACGCACTTCGCCTCGAGCCACCGCCGCTACCACTGCCAGATCTCGTCATCAAAGCGGGTGGAGGTGTGCTCGTCGAGCAGCCGGTCTTCGCCCCGGGCATGCATTGCCTGGGCCGCTCCCGCCCACCCGAACCTCGGCCCCCGAGCTGCTTGGACCACGAGTCGTCCGGGTTCGGCGTGGAGTTCGACCTCTTCCGGCAACTGCGCCTGATCGAGCAGCACCTTGGGGACGCGAATGCCCCTCGAATTCCCGATGCGAATAATGCGTGTCTTCATGTGATCACATTGTAATCACAACCGGCAAATTCTGCAAGCGGATTCTTCTGCTTCCGGGAAGGGTGCGCCCGCCCGGCGTTTCTCAGTGGTTGAAGAAAAAGCAGGTCCCCTCCGGCAGCATGTCCGCCAGTTCCACGACCACCAACCCGGGGGCGGTGTTCACTTTGGCGACTTTCTGCGGAGGATTCTGGATGGTTTCCGCCGAGACCACCGAGGTGTTCAACCGGATCGCAAACGCTTTGGCGTCGGTCGAAACCTGGAACAGCAGATAAGCGAGCAGCCCTTCCGGGAGGCCTTGTTTGGGTTCCCGCTCCGGGATGGCGACCGCAACGCGCAGCTTGGAGCGGGTGATTTTCCGGGCGTCCGGCTTGCCGTCGGTCAGCGTGGTGGAGAGGTCCGCCCCGACTTGCTCGGTGACGATGCCGCGAGAGGCTTTCTGGAACTTCAAGCTGTTGCTGACGTAATCAATGTCCACCGTGATGGCCCGCAAGGGAGCGCGGGGGTCAGGGGTGAAATAGAGAGGCACCATCAGGCCGGAGCCGGGGGACCCGTTGATCTCTCCCACGGCGACTCGCGGCCCACTCCCTGCGGAAGCTTCCTGGTTTCCTCTTGCCGTAGGAGTCTGCTGCCCGACCACCGCCGGCGTCCCCGCCAGAAGCAGCGCCGTAATCAGCGCAACCCCAGGGGCCAGCCGCTGCCGGAAACCACGGCGTATGCGAGGCGCGGGAACGCCGCCACCCGCCGAGAAATTTCCGACGAACCTCGTTTGCATAGCCTCCCCTGAGTCTGCCAACGAATGGACCTCCCGACAACCTCCCAGGCTAAAAGAGTTCCGGGAAGTAGAACGTCAAAATCGCGTTGAGGCGTTTGTCGGTAACAATGAGTTCTTTATGTTTCGGATTGACGGCCACGCCGCGAACCATCTGCAGGACCCCTTGCGGCCCGCCAATGGTCCATCGCGGAGGAACGTCGCCGTTATCATTGATGTTCCAGACGCCCACAAAGCTTTCATCGGAGGCCAGCTCTTCGTCAATGTTGCCCCGGATGCTGACGATGATACGCCCGGTCGGAGGATAGACCGCGTGCGGCCCGCCGATACGGCTGAGCATGGTCTTCGGCCCCGTGATGACCCGCAACGGCTTGGTGTTGCCGGAGGCGGTGCGGTTGAAGATCATGATCTTGGTTCCCTCGCGGCGCCGCGCGCCGACGACGACCAGCAGGTTATGGACCGGGTCTATCGCGACGGAGGCTGCTCCCAGCCCCGTATCGGGACCTTCGAGCACCCGCGTCGGGGCCACGTTCCCGTTTCCCATGCGGGGATAGACCAAAACCTTATCGTCTTCCGGGACGTAGATTTCGTTGTTCACGGCATCCAAAGCCAGCCGGGCCGGCTGCTCCAACATGGTTCGAGAACCTTGAATCACCCGCGCGGGCGGTTCCTCGCCGCTGGCCGAGCCTCGGAAGGTCAGAAGCGCCTGGGCGAACTGCTGGGGCACGATGAACTCATCGTGAATCTCATCGTAGGCAATGGCGTGCATGGTCCGGCCCAGAAGCGACTTCTGCCCTTCAATCCTGCGTAGCGGCTCCGCGCCGCCGTTCGCCATCCTGGCGAACACCGCAATCTGCGGATGGGACACTCAGTTCGGGACCAGGATTTCATCCCGTTTCGTGTCATAGGCGACCGGGTGGGGATTGCCGATCATGGGCGAGGGAGCATCGGGAGGCCCGCTCCGGATGACCCGCAGCGGCGGGGTGTCCCCGGAGGCGGTTCGCGCGTAAACGGTCGCGGTGTGATTGCCAAAGTTGGCCACCCACAGCTCGTTGTTCTTGAGGTCCAGGTAGAGTCCAGTGGGGTTCTTGATCTGGGTCTTGGGGCCTTTCAGCACCCGGATCGGCGCTACATCGCCTTCTGCCGAGGCGCGGAATACAAGAATTTCATCTCCATTGTCATTCGAGATAAAAAGCTCATCGCGGTCCGGGTCCACCGCAATTCCCGTCGGCCAGTTGAACAGGGTCTTGGGGCCGCGAATGACGCGCAACGGAGCCACGTCGCCCCGAGCGTCTCTTCGGTAGACCGTAATGGAGGGAGGCTCATGACGGCCGGAACCCGGGACCGCCACTTCCTGGCCCAGCGGCCAGTTGGGCTTGTTCTCGCCCCGGCCCAAGGTCCCGGTATTCGGGACATCCGTCCTCCGGGAACTGACGGAGCCGTGGTTGGTGACGTACATCAAATTATTCGTGGTATCCAGGGAGATTCCGTGAGGGTCGGCCAGCATCGTCCGGTCGCCTTGCAACAGGCGGATGGGGGCTTCGTCCTTCACCGCGCCTTTCCGGTAGACCACCACGGCGCTGTCATGCTGGATCGTGAGGAACATTTCCTGGGCTGCTTCATCCACGGCGATGCCAAAAGTCCCGTGCGGGGTGGCGAGTTCGCGGGAAGGAGGCACGTTCCCTTTCGCCTGCCGCGAGAAGATGACCAGCGTGTCCACCGTATCGTTGTTGACGGCGTAGATGTCCCCGTTGCGGGGGTCAATATAGAGGCCGCACTGGAATTCGATCTTGGTCTGCAACCCTCCGAGCATCCGCTTCGGCTCGGTCATCCGGGCGGTCGGCGGCGTGTTGGCCGTCCGGTCGTAGGCCAGAATCTGGAAGAGGTTTTCGTCGGTCATCACCACTTCGTTGTTGGCGATGTCCACCGCGATGGAGCTATAGGCCGCATAAGCGTCTCGGATCATCCGCGCGGGTTTGCGGGCGCGAATCTCGGCCCGCTGGGCTTGCTGCGAGCCGGCTGCCCCCGGCCGCTGGCCCTGCCAGAGCGAGGCCAGCAGAGTGTTCTCCGCGCTGGCGGGCATCCACTCGCACATGGCCCCGTCCATCTCCGGAAGCTGCTCCGAGGAGATCAACTGCGCCGACCCGCTTGGCTGGCGCAAGGCAGCCTGCGATGCCCGGCTGAGTTCTGCAATCTCGGTCTGGTCCCTGGTGACCATCCACCCGGCCAGCCACGCCAGCAACCCCAGGATCAAGCTCAGGCCGACCGCGTTCCGAACCCGATGCCTTCCGACGCGCATACGCTCCGCCTCCTCGTTTTCAATCGGACGAAAAGATTTCCCAAACCAAGCGACTTGCTGCGACACAGAATAGTATACCGTTTCAGCCCCCGTCAAGGCGAGTGCCAGCGGCGCGCGAGCGCGCGACCCCGCTACCACGGGCGCAATCAGGATTTCACACGCAGATGCGAAAGCGAATCGTTGGGAGCGGGGGCGGTTCCTGTAAGAAGGCCGACTGAGATCAGTTGCAGCCGCAGCCGCCCGTCGGGCAGCAACTTGCACTGGCGGAGGCAGCGGTGCCGCTCTTGGCGGGGGCAGCGGTCACGGAGAACTGCACACGGTAACGTCCGCTTCCGCAGGACGGGCAGGAAATCGTCTCCTCCCGCTTGAGCACGAGCTTCTCAAACGGGCGGCGGCACTCTTCGCAGACGTATTCAAAGATCGGCATAAAGCAATTCTGCCACGGAGGCACGGAGAGAAACTTCTTAGCCGGCATTGCCGGAATTTTAAATGCCCTACTTCACAAACTCACGACGCGATCATGTTCAACGACCAACTGGGCATATCGCTTGGGATCCATCCAGGAGGCATTGATTCCTTTGAAATCTTCTTCGGAGACCCCACGGGCCTTCCCGCAGGCCCCTCAAATAAAAATGGGCATTTTGTTATCCACAGAAAACTGAAATATCTCCTTAAGGGGCGACAATCCGACCGGCACAATGCTGTCGCGGACGGCGGACTTCATTAGGATCGTTGCATCCCCGAGTAGGCTGATGGTAACGTCGTGCCCGGCCTCCTTGGCTCCTTTAGCCGCAATAAACGTCAACCCCGCTTTGGTGGGGTCCTCGACACCGTGGGTACCGGTGATCAGAATCTTTGCCATCACGCACCTCCATTTGCAAAACGAGCGTTTGCTCGTATCTCTGTGTCTCCGAAACGACATATGGATGTCGTTTCGCTCCGTGGCTAGTAACTAGTCCCCGGAGGTCCCGACCAGCTCGCGCTCCTCCTCGGGCTTGGGAGCGGGCTTGGGGGAAGCCGGGCCGATCTGGACGAGGTCCACGGGCTGCTCCTTGAGCACCTCTTTGCGGTAGAGCTTCATCATCTGGAGGTTCTTGAGATCCTCGGTCTTTAACGCCTTCTCGTCGCGCGCGCACTGCGGCCCTTCGGAGACTTGCGGCCCGCGGTTGACGTGCTCCGGAATGAGCTTCAGGGAGTGTTCGCTGTCCGGCAGGGGCACCGCCTTGCCGCCGGCGTAAATGGCGTGACGACCGTGCTCGTCGTACCACTTGGTGAGCGTCGCCGTCATGTGCATCTTTTCGATGATGTTCCGCCATCCGACCCCGGTGTTGTAGGCGCAGAAGGAAATCTCGCCCTTCTGGGTCGCGTAGGGGATGATGCACATCTCGGTCCGCCGGAAGTCGTAGGTCCACAGATCCTGGAACCACATGCCGGCGATGAAGAGGAAGTTCCAGGGGTCATTCCGCCGCTCCACTCCAACCCCGTAGGTTTTCCCGGTCAAGTTGAACGACTTATCGAACTTCTTCAAGATGTCAAAGAGTTTCAGGCTCGGCGGCGCCTGGAGGGGGTTGTAATTGCGGAGAATCGCCAGCCCCGTCTGGAGGTTCGAGAACCATCTGCCGCGTGCCGTGTCGGTGATCCGCCGCAAATCGGTGACCAATTGAGGGATATTGAGGAACTGAGGCACCGGCGCCCATTCGTTGTTTTCTTTGTTGATCATCAGGGCGGTGCCGACACCGCAGTTCGGATGGCAACTGCAACTTACTTGTCCCCATTGCGCTTCCGGCCCGTGGACCAGGTCCGCCAGATCCGAAAACGTTCCCATCAGGGAGAGCGGGAACCAGTCGCGGGTCGGCTCGGTGATGCCGCACTGGCGCTTCACGTCGTGGGCCATGTGGGAGAGCGTATAGCGCTGCCGCATGCGGCGTTCCTCGGTGATTTCTTCATCCCGCCCCGTGAAGGAGACCGGCTGGAAGGCGATAAACGCGACCTTCTTCGGGTTGGTGCGGGCAAAATCAATGATGGGACCCACTTGCTCGTTGTTGACGCCGTTGACCAGCGTGGTGACCAGGATGACCGAAATGCCCGCCTGGTAGCAGTGTTCGATGGCTTTGATCTTCACGTCAAAAAGGTTGCCGACGCGCCGGTGCTGGTTGGCGGCATTGCCGATGCCGTCAAATTGCAGGTAGACGTAGCGCAACCCGGCCTGGTAAGCCTGCTTGGTGTAGTCAACGCTCTTGGCGAACTCGATCCCGTTGGTGGCGGCCTGGACGCTGTTATAGCCGACCTTCCGGGCATAGGCGACCGCGTCAAGGAAGAAGGGTGAGATCGTCGGTTCGCCGCCCGAGAATTGCACCGACATCTGCCGCCGGGGCTTGATGCTGATGGCGTTGTCGAGCAGCGTTTTCACTTCCTCCCAGGCCAGCTCGTGCACGAAGCCCACTTGGTTGGCGTCCATGAAGCAGGGGTCGCACATCATGTTGCAGCGGTTGGTCAGGTCAACCGTCAGCACCGAGCCGCGCCCGTACTTGATGGAACTGGTGCCGTGATTGTGCAGCCCCTCGTCGTTGTGCGCCTGGATGTCCCGGCCCGGAAACATGGCCTCGATGTGCCGCAGGAAGTCCGGGTCCATCGCCAGCATGTCCTCAAAGTGGCCGTGCTCGGGGCAGTCCTTCACCATCCAGATTTTCCCGTCGCGCTCCAGGATGGTGGCCTTGATCTCCCCAATTTTGTCTGTGGTAAGAGTCTGCCAGTCCTGCTCGCCGCTCAGAATCCGCTGGCGGGCCTCGCGGACGCAATTCGGGCAGAGCGAGTCCGTCGTCCGCGGCCAGCCGAGCGTCGGCTTGGTCTTTTGATAGGATTTGAGGAGCGGTTTGTCGGACCACTTCGGCGTGAAGGCTTTGTTCGGCTCGAACTGATTGAAGAATTGCACCGCGTTCCAGGCGGCGTTGGCCGCCAGAGTGATGCCTTTGTCTAAATACTTAGCAGGTTTGTGCATGACGTCCGATTTTCTCCTGATACAAAGTCGAATCTCGGCCCTTCCCATTCCAAAGAAGGACCATCTCCCAGCGTTTACACCACTCCGCGCAAGTAGGAAACTCGCGAGCCGGCTCCCGAAACTGATCCTTAAAATTGCCGACCGCTATTTTAGCCCAGATTGGAGCCGGGTCCATAACCGAAATTTATTAAAATGTGATTTTTCATAGTCGTATGGACGTAAAAGGTGATTGAATGGGAACGGAAGATTGGTCAAAAGGGGCGGGGGTCAGGCAGTGGGGATTCCGGTGGCGAAGACTTCCTTGGACTTGAAAGCCTGGATTCGGGACGCAGCCGAGCGGTTGGGGTTTGACCTCTGCGGCATTGCACCGGCTTCCCTTCCGGCGCACGATCGTGAACAGTACCTCTGGTGGTTGCAGGAAGGCTTCCACGGTGAGATGAAGTACATGGAGCGGCGCGAGCGGCAGGACCTCCGCCTGCTGCTGCCGAGTGTGCGGTCGGTCATCTGCGCCGCGATGGTGTACAACAGCCCTCATCCCCTGTCTATCGAATGCCACGACGCGGGCCGGGGCCAAGACGCAGACAGAGGATGGATTTCCCGCTACGCCTGGGGCGACGATTACCACCTGGTCCTGCAAGAGCGACTCCAACGGTTGCTCGATGAGTTGCAGGCTGCCGTCGGTTCACCGTTTGAGGCGAAAATCTATGTGGATACGGGACCGGTGCTCGAACGCGCCCTGGCGCAGGCTGCCGGTCTCGGTTGGATCGCCAAGAACACCTGCCTCATTCATCCCAAGGCAGGCTCCTGGTTCCTGGTGGGGGAAATCCTGACCAGCCTGGAACTCGAGCCGGACCAGCCCGTCCCCGACCTCTGCGGCACTTGTACTCGCTGCATTGACGCCTGCCCGACCGGGGCCATTGTCAAACCTTACGTGCTCGACGCCACGCGCTGTATCTCCTACTTTACAATTGAGTTAAAGGGAAGCATACCGGAAGAGTTCCGTCCCGCGATGGGCCGCCACGTCTTCGGCTGCGACATCTGCCAGGATGTCTGCCCCTGGAACCGCAAGGCCCCGGTAACGCAGTTGCTCGCCTTCCAGCCGCGGTCGTTCAGATCGGCCGAATCGCCGAATCCGAGCCGCGCGCGTGAGCGAGCGGACTCGCAGGGAACAGGGAATAGGGAACAGGGAACAGATCCGAGCCGCGCACGTGAGCAAGCGGACACACAGGGAACAGGGAATAGGGAACAGGGAACAGATCCGAGTCGCCCTTCGACTTCGCTCAGGGCCGTGAGCCAGTCGAACGGCGACCGTGAGGGAGCGGGCCAAAACGATGCGCACCCGCAAGCGCCCCTCCCCACCGCCTTCAACCCGCCGCTTGA